>CALDHV010000133.1 GCA_937902305.1 uncultured Clostridia bacterium | reverse complement strand
GCATGGATAATAGCAAGTGCTGTATCTGCTGTTCCAAATGTACGCAAATTATGCGTCAGCCCGGTGGCACGCCCGGTTGTGTCATTCGGGATCGTGAGGTATACGCACCGATCTATCAACAATTCTGCGGAGGGATGTAATGTGAAAAAAACAGCAATCGTCACCGGCGTGGCAGGTGGCATTGGAATGGCAGTTGCCAAAAAGCTGCTGGATAGCGACATAACGGTAGTAGGTATGGATATTTTGCCGGAAATGACCTGCCCGCTTTTGGGTGATTTCACCTATATTTCCGGGGATCTGAGCCGTACCGAAAGCCGGGAATATTTAGTTGAAGAAACATTGCAAAAGCAGGGAAAGATCGATATACTGGTGAATGTAGCCGGCGTAGCGCCTAAGGTACGGGCCGATCTGCTGACCATGACGGAGGAAAGCTATGATTTTGTGATGGGCGTCAACACCAAAGGCACGCTCTTTCTGACACAAGCGGTGGCAAACAAGATGATCAAGAACGCCGGCGATAACAAAGGCGTTATTGTCAACATTTCCTCTATGTCCGCCTACACCAGCTCCGTAAACCGCGGAGAATACTGCATTTCAAAAGCGGGCGTTTCTATGATCACCACCCTGTTTGCCGACCGTCTGGCAGAGTACGGTATTGCCGTCAACGAGGTGCGTCCGGGTATCATTGCCACCGGTATGACAGCAGGAGTGAAAGATAAATATGACGTTCTGATCGACGGCGGTCTGCTACCGATTAAACGCTGGGGAAAGCCCGAAGATATAGCCGAAGCCGTATGGACACTTTGTAACGGTTCTCTGCCCTATGTGACCGGACAATCGATCGATGTGGACGGCGGTTTCCACATAAGGAGACTGTAATGGATGTTTTGACCTATGATTGCCTTGTAGTGGGAACGGGTGCGGCGGGATACAACGCCACCTGCCGCTTAAAACAGTTTGGGAAAAAGGTTGCGCTGGTGACCGAGGATATCGCCTGCGGCACATCCCGCAACGCCGGCAGTGACAAACAGACCTACTATAAGCTCGGATTGGGCGACACGCCTGACAGTGTACGGCAGATGGCGGAGGATCTGTTTGCCGGCGGCAGCGTGGATGGAGACAACGCCCTGTGCGAAGCGGCACTGTCCGCTCGGTGCTTTTTGCATTTGTGCGAACTCGGGGTGGCGTTTCCTCATAATCGCTACGGGGAATATGTCGGCTATAAGACAGACCACGACCCCTTTTCACGTGCCACAAGCGCAGGGCCCCTGACCTCAAAAGATATGACCGAAGCATTGGAGAGAGAAGCCGATCGCCTGGGCGTAGAGATATTTGACGGCTATACGGCCATTGAGATTTTGAAATCCGGCGACGGCGTATGCGGTCTGCTGTGTATTAAAAAGGACGGCGAACTGACGGCGTTTCATTGCGGCGACATTGTTCTGTGTACCGGCGGCCCTGCTGGGATCTACGCCGACAGTGTATATCCGCTCGGTCACACCGGCTCGACCGGTTTGGCACTTTTGGCAGGTGCCACGGCGCAAAATCTGACCGAGTGGCAATTTGGACTGTCCTCCGTTGAACCGCGATGGAATGTATCCGGCACCTATATGCAGGTATTGCCGTGTTTCGTGTCGGTTGACGAAAACGGCACGGAATATGATTTTTTGAAGGACGCTTTTCACGACATTTATGAGGCAATGTCTGCCGTTTTTTTAAAAGGTTATCAGTGGCCGTTTGATTCCCGCAAGGTTATGAACGGCTCGTCGGTAATTGATTTGCTGGTGTATCGGGAACGGGTGATGCGCAAACGACGTGTCTTTTTAGACTTTACCCGCAATCCGTTTGGGCTGGATACCATTAATTTTTCGGCATTGTCCCGCGAGGCGTATACGTATCTGCACAAAGCCGGTGCTTGTAACGGCAGACCGATTGATCGGCTCGAAAAAATGAACGCACCCGCTATTGCGTTATACCGTTCCAAAGGGGTGGATCTGACCAAAGAACGGTTGGAGATCGCGCTTTGTGCACAGCATCATAACGGCGGCATAGCCGTGGATATGTGGTGGCAGACAAGCGTAAGGGGTTTGTTTGCGGCAGGCGAATGTGCCGGTACTCACGGTGTCGCCCGGCCCGGCGGCTCAGCGCTCAACGCCGGGCAAGTCGGGGCTTTGCGTGCGGCACAGTATATTTGCCGAAATCCCCATACCGCCACAGACGAATATCATTTTTCCGTTCTTTTGGCGGAAGCGGAAAGCCGTTACCGTATAGCAATTGAGCAAGCGCTTCGTCTGCCCGACAATGTGGATGCACTGACGGAGATTGCCCGTCAGCGTATGAGCGATTTTGCGGGAGCTATAAGAAACGAAGCTGACCTGCAAACTGTGCTGATGCAAACGCGGCAGGAGCTTGATACCCTCAGCCAAACGGCCGGGATCAATAATGTCGCAAGGTTTCGCCTATACTGTAAATTGCGCGACACATTGGTTACGCAGATGGCGGTCATCCGTGCCATGCTCCACTATGCAAAAACCGCAGGCGGCACCCGCGGCTCGGCATTGTATTATGATTCAAACGGCCTTTTGCGCGAAGGGCTTGATGAACGCTTCCGTTTTTTAGAAGACAACGGTATCACCAACGATAAAACACAGGAGACCCATTGGGACGGCACCGACTTTGTTTGCCGCTGGCGGGCGGTGCGTCCCATACCGCAGGAGGACGATTTTTTCGAAAATGTATGGAAAAGCTTCCGTCAAAATCGGAACATCTATTAAGGAGGATATGGATATGATTGACTTTGACCGTTCTGTTTTGCTAAAAATCAAACGCGCCAATACCGATTGGTGGATCAACGAAAAGGCAGTCGTGGGTGCCAACGGCAAAACCTACATTGCCTATATGACCGATATGGGTGAGATCCACATAAAAGAGCTGGACGCCAAATGCTCCAAAACGCCCAGCCGGGATGTGCGCCTGTGCACGCTAAACTGCAACTACGCCGATGAGCACAACGCCCCCTCGATCTGCATTCTGGAAAACGGAAAGATCATCGTTGCCTACACCGGTCACAGCCAAGGCGTGAAAGCACTCACCTACCGCATAACCGAAAAGCCCTATGATATTCTGTCATTCGGTGCGCCGCGATCTCTCACCTTCCCCGGCAAAGTCACCTATGCGCAAATATTTGAAAACACCGTTCGCGGCGAGGTGTGGGTCTTCAGCCGCGTAAGCGGCGTGACCTGGCAGTTTTATTACTCAAAAGACGAAGGAAAAACATGGAGCGAGCCGACAAAGTTTTTGGAATCCGATAAAGGCGGGCTCTTCTATTTGAATGTGCGTAAGCAGTACTTGAAAAGCGCGGACAGAGAGCAGTGGTTTTTTGCCCTTTACGGTCACCCGCGGATCTCCAAGGATCACACCATCCACAGCGGTATTTTTTCATCAAATGGGGATATTTTGAACACCGACGGCTCACCCACCGGTCAAAACCTTTTCACCGGCGGTCACATCGACATCGAAAAGCTGGATACGGTATATGCCGCACCGGAGGGAGAAACCGTGCGACTGTTGGATGTCTCCCCCACGCTTCCGCTGCGCGTCGGTTTTGCACCGTTTCGGCTGGCTAACGAGCTTGCGCCCTCCCCCGATCTGCCGGAATACCGTTCGGCGACCTTTCAAGACGGTAAATGGCATATTTCCGCGCCGATCTGCAAGGCGGGTGAGTTTTTATCGCACGATATCGTGGATGGCTCGCAAACATATTTGGGAGGTATGGCATACTATTACGGTGTTGCCGAAGCGGGACTTAATCCGAATGTCCCCGCCGAAACCTTTACCAACCGCATTTATATTGCCCGGTTTGACGGCAAGGACCGCGTTCTGGAAAGCTACTGTTCAAAGGACGGCGGAGCGCATTATGAGCTTGAACAGACTATTCGCCGTATCAGCGGCGAACAGGGCAAAAAAATCTGGCGACCGACCGTGCCGATTCACGCGCAGGATAATCTGCCGGTATACTGGCACGAGGGTTACTATACCGCCCATACGGGCGGCTGGCACTCCGATGCCACTATGTATATTGAATACGACGATTGATATAGGTAAAATGTAAAAGGTATCGGGCATCGCCGACCGGCGGTGCCCGATTTTTTGCTTATACTATATCAGAAAAAGGTGATCTGGCTGGTTTCCGGCAAGCCCGCCGTGACACCGAGCTCCTGCATAGACTGGAGATTTGCTTTATTGATGCCGGTGCGGTTTTGCAGATCGTCGCAGGAAATATACGGGTCGTTTAGATCAGCGGCATCCTGCAGGCTACGCGCCGCCGCCTCCCCCAGCCCGGCGATGGAATTGAACGGCAGACGGATCTTGCCGTCCTCCATCGTGAACTTATACCAGTGCGATTTATACAAATCGACCGGTAAAAACTCCACGCCACGCAGCATCGCCTCATAGATGACGAACAGCGTATCCGCCATATCCTGCTCCTTTTTGGACGCCTCCTTGCCGCGCTGGCGAATATCCAGCATCATTTCCTTGACGCGGTCGATACCCGCCTGCACCGGTGCGGCGTCAAAGTCCTCCCCGCGCCCGGTAAAGTACGCCGCATAATACTCCGCCGGATAATGCACCTTGTACCACGCCACCCGCAGTGCCGCGATGACATAGGCGGCGGCGTGTGCCTTCGGGAACATATACGCGATCTTTTTGCACGAGCCGATATACCACTCCTCAACGCCGTGCTCGCGCATTGCCGCCTTCATTTTTGCCCATTCCTCGG
>CALDHV010000132.1 GCA_937902305.1 uncultured Clostridia bacterium | reverse complement strand
GGTCTTTGAGTTGTTCCATGGATTTTTCGCTCAAGCCGTTATTGGCGGTCGCGCACAGGTCGCAGGTCGAGCAACGGTCCAGCTCCTCTTTGGTAACGATCCCGTCCCGATAGTCGCGCACGATCTTGTTTTCGTACATACTGTATTTCTTCTTTTTGAAAAACCGCAGGAACTTGTGACGGATGACCCACAGGGTCGGTTTCCAGATATACTTGTGCATCGCGGGGGAAACCGATCCGATCATCCAGCAATCCCGGTCACAGCAACGCACCTTGCGGCGTACCGCTTCCGCCTGCTCGCTGTTCCACAGCTCGTCCCACGTCTGTTCATTCAGATTGCCCATCACCTCTTTATCCTTGGTGCCGTTGCAGGGCATCACATCGCCGTAGGGATCAATAAAGAATGTGTCGAAGCTCATATCGCAGGGCAACAGCCGCTTTTGTCCGTAAATATAGTTGATCAGCCCGTGATTGAAGTACGCGCGGAACCATTTCTTCGGGCTGTTGGAGTTCAGCAGGGCGTTGACGAGATCCTCAAAGTTTTGTGCCACCATCGGGCGGTCGTGAATGATGTTTTTCGCCTCGACAAAGTAAAAGCTGTTGTGGAGGGAGGCGGTGGCAAACTCCATCCCCATCTGATCGGACAGATCGTACAGCGGCACCAGATCGGGTGCGTTTTTATCCTGCACGGTCATACCGAAGCCGACATCCTTCATTCCCATATCAACCAGCTTTTGCAGGGTGGTATAGCCGCGATTGAAGCCGTCCTCCAGACCGCGGATGTCATTGTTCGTTTTTTCCAGCCCCTCGATGGAGATGCGAATGCCGATCTGCGGGAACTCCCGACAGAGGTCTACGATGCGATCGGTGAAGAAGCCGTTGGTCGAAATGACGATACGGTCGCTTTTCTTATACAGCTCACGCACAATATCCTTCAAATCGGTGCGAATGAACGGCTCACCGCCGGTGATGTTGGTAAAGTACATCTTCGGTAGCTTGCGGATCGTCTCAATGGAGATCTCCTCCTCCGGCTTGGAGGGCGCCTTATAGCGGTTGCACATCGTGCATCGTGCGTTACAGCGGTAGGTGACGATGACGGTGCCGTTCAGTTTCTTTTCCGCCATTTTCAGATCAAATCCTTTCCTTGGTATATCGACAGCATTTTTTCGGTATAGGTTTCAACGGTGTCAAAGTGCAGGGACAGACAGCACCGGCAATACGCCTCCTGCTTTGCCGGATCGTGCCAAAGCCCGGAGATCCGGTCGCGCAGAGCGTCGGCATCACCGCTCGGGAACAATTCCCCGCTTTCGCCGTCGCGTATCAGCTCGGGAATACCGCCGATCGCGGCACCGATGACCGGCGTGCCGTACATCTGGCTTTCCATAACGGAGAACGGGCAGTTTTCGTACCATTCCGACGGGTAAACCGAAAACCGCGCTTCGCGGATCAGCGTTTCCAGCTCCTTGCCCTGACAAAAGCCGAGGTTGGTGACATTCGGCAGTCCCTCCGTCAGTCCGGCGAGCGGGCCGTCACCGGCAAAAACGAACGGGATGTCCGGCAGGGAACGGCAGGCATCCAGCAGGGTGCGGATGCCCTTTTCTTCCGAAAAGCGTCCGAAATACAGCACATAGCCCTTTTTTGCCGTATTTTCGGGGGCGATCGCGTCAACAAAATTATGCAAGACGACCGTCTTTTGCGCAAAGAGCGGATTGGTGTCCAGCTTTTCTTTCATAAAAGCCGAACAGCAGACCATCGTATCCACGGCGGCGTATGCTTTACGGTGTTTCCAATAATACGCCTCGATACTGCCGATGACGGATTTTGCCGTCGATCCGTGGATGCACTTATTCTTGGTGCATTGGATAAAATGACCGCCGAGGCACTGCTCGCACACGGTGCCGGATGCGGGGATATAGCACATATGATTGGGGCAGATCAGCTGATAGTCGTGAGCGGTATACACGATGCGGCAGGGATGTCCGCTCTGCTTTCGCCACGCACAGATCTCCAAAATGATGCTCGGGGTCAGTTGATAGTTGAAATTATTCAGATGACAGACATCCGGGCAAAACCGATCCAGCACCAGGCGAAGCTTGCGCCGCGCCTCTGCGGAATAGACGGTCGTAATGGGGTAAAGCAGTTTTTTCAGCTTGCTTCCGCCGTGGAAATCCATATCTGTCGTATAGGCTTCGGCATCATTGCCGACGCATCTGCCGGGATGCTCCATCCCGAAATACTGCACCTCATTCCCCATCTGTTGCAGGCAGGCGCCGAGCTTGAAAATATACGTTTCGGAGCCGCCGTTGGGATGCAGGAACTTATTGATGATTAAAACCTTCATGATACCGCGTCACTTTCGTTTTTGTTTTCATATAGGGCGACCGTCCTTTCGGTGACGGTGTCCCAATCGTATTTTCGGCAAATATAGTCTGCCGCATTCTCCCGGTAACGATGCACGGTCTCCGGATCGTCGCAGAGGCGCTGTAGCTGCTCCCGCAGATGATCGGCGTCCCCTTTGCGAAACAGGATCGCCTGATCCCCGACGACCGACGCACATTCGTCTATATCCGACACCACACAGCAGTTACCGTAGCTCATCGCCTCCAGCAGGCTGAGCGGCATTCCCTCGAGGTCGGACGGCAGAACATACAGATAGGCGTTGCTGTATAATTCCTCCAGCAAGCGTCCCTGCACAAAGCCGGTAAAGAGGATGCGCGGATCGTCTGCCGCTGCCGCGTGCAATTCCTGCTCGAAATCATCCGAGTCGGAGGCACTGCCGGCGATGACCAGCTTTTTATCGGTCTTGACCGCGCGGAATGCCTCGACGAGATAGCGCAGACCCTTTTCCGGCACCAATCTGCCTAGAAAAAGGATGTAGTCATCCCCCGCCAAAGCAAACCGCTCCTTGATCTCATCCGGCGTTTGCCGTTCCGGGCGACTGATGCCGTTAGGGATGAAATGCGTTTGTCTGCCGTAGGTCGTTTCAAAGTACCGGCGGACATTTTCGCTCAAAACAATGATCTCGTCGGCGAATCGCACGCCGGCTCTTTCTCCCATCCGGATATAGCGGGAGCCGAAGCCGCTCTTCCATTTTTCGCGCGCCCAATCCAATCCGTGGACGGTCAGCACGACGCGCTTGCCGCACAGCTTCGGCAACCAGCAGAATGCCGCCGGCCCCTCGGCGTGAACGTGTACCACATCATAGTGACCGAAAGCCGCCTTAAGCGATGCGAAAAAGGAAGACGATACCGCGGCAAGCCCCTTGGCGTTGACCGTCGGGACGGTGCGCAGATCAATCCCGCAATACTCTTTTTCGACGGGAGCGTCAAAGGCACTGCCGCCGACGTGATGTCCGCGCCGATTATAGCAGGTGACAGATATGCCGCGGCGTACCATCCGTGTCGCCAACTCGGCGACGACGATCTCCACGCCGCCCTCCCGGGAGGGGATGCGCTTATGCCCCAGCATGGCCACTCTTTTTACCGTGCGCATAGCTCTTTCCTCACTTGAATGCAAAGGTTTCCCGCAAGCCCAGCCACTTTTGATCTTTGTCGCTGAGGTTGAGGGGGGTGCCGTCGGCGAGCGTATAGCCGTCGCCGCAGGCGGAGCCGGCATAGGTGCCGCACAGCTGCGGCCAGTCGATGCCGATGGCGGGGTCATTCCACGCCAGTCCGCCCTCGTCGCCCGGGTGGTAGAAATCTGTCACCTTGTAGCAGAACTCCGCCTCGTCGGACAGCACTAAAAATCCGTGGGCAAAGCCCTCGGAGATATAAAACTGCTTTTTGTTTTCGGCGGTCAGCTCGACACCGTACCATTTGCCGTAGGTCGCACTGCCGGCGCGCAGGTCTACCGCCACATCAAATACACTGCCGCGCACGACCCGCACGAGCTTGCCCTGCGGGTACTGCTTCTGGAAATGCAAGCCGCGCAGAACGCCCTTGACAGACATACTCTGATTATCCTGCACGAACACCATATCCAGCCCGGCCTCGTGCATATCCCGCTGATTGTAGGTTTCGGTGAAATAGCCGCGGCTGTCCCCGTGGACGGTCGGCTCGATGATATATAGCCCCTCAATGGGGACCTTGGTGACGGTGATTTGTCCCATTATACGCACTCCTTTACAGCTTAGCTTCCGCCAAATAGCGGCGCACCGCGTCCTGCCATGGCGGGAGCGGGGCAAAGCCGGCTTCGATCAGCTTGGATTTATCCAGACGGCTGTTGAAGGGTCGGGCGGCCTTGCTCAAGCCGTATTCCGCGGTCGTGACCGGGATGACCGTCGTTTGCAGTCCGTACCGGCGATAAAACTCCCGGCAAAAATCGTACCAACTGATATAGCCGCCCTCGTTGGTGGCGTGATAATAGCCGTATCGGTCGGTCACGACCATATCGGCGAGCAGACGGGCGAGATCGGGGCAGTAGGTCGGGGTGCCGATCTGGTCGTTCACCACCCGCACGCTGTCGTGGGTTTTGCCGACGTTGATCATCGTCTTGACGAAGTTCTTGCCGTTCAGTCCGAATACCCACGCAATGCGGACGATGAAATACTTTTCGAGCATCTGTGCGACCGCCTGCTCTCCGGCGAGCTTGGTTTCGCCGTAGACATTGAGCGGGCGATATTCCCGGCAATCCGGTTTCCACGGCGCGGTGCCCTGCCCGTCGAAAACATAATCGGTGGAAATATAGATCATTTTGCAGTCTGCATTGCGGCACGCCTCGGCGATATGCCGGGTGCCGTCGGCGTTGACTGCCCATACCTTGTCTTTGTTTTCCGGCTCCTCAGCGGCATCCACCGCCGTCCAGGCGGCGCAATGGATCACCGCGTCGGGACGCAGCGATGCGACCGTGTCCGCCACCGCCTGCCGGTCGGTGATGTCCAGCGAGCGATATGCCGCCGCCGTCACCGGGGAGCCGTCCGCGATACCGGCATAGGCGGGTGTCATATCCGAGCCGACCGGCTCGTGCCCGCGCGCGGCGAGCGTATTGACAACATCGTGTCCCAACTGACCGTTGACACCCGTGACGAGTATTTTCATCCGACTGTTCCCCGATTTCCGTACATTTTTTCGTAGTAGCTTTGGTATTCGCCGGAGATGATGGTCTCCCACCACTCCCGGTTGTCGAGATACCACGCGATGGTTTTTTGGATGCCGTCGGCAAACCTCGTCTCCGGCAACCAGCCGAGCTCGTTGTGTATCTTGGTCGGGTCGATCGCATAGCGCATATCGTGCCCCTTGCGATCCTCGACGTGAACGATGAGGCTTTCCGGTTTGCCGAGCGCCCGGCAAATCAGCTTGACGATGTCGATATTCTTCATCTCGTTGTGTCCGCCGATATTGTAGACCTCACCGACCCGTCCCTTGTGGATAATGAGGTCAATCGCCTTGCAATGATCCTCGACATACAGCCAGTCGCGCACATTGAGTCCCTCGCCGTACACCGGCAGAGGCTTGTCGCCCAGCGCATTGGCGATCATCAGCGGGATGATCTACTCCGGGAAATGATACGGCCCGTAGTTGTTGGAGCAACGCGAAATAGACACCGGCAGACCGTAGGTGCGGTGATACGCCAGCACCAGCAGATCCGCTGCCGCCTTGGATGACGAATAGGGGGAGCTGGTGTGGATGGGTGTTTCCTCGGTGAAAAAGAGGTCGGGGCGGTCGAGCGGCAGATCGCCGTACACCTCGTCGGTCGAGACCTGATGATACCGCCCGATGCCGTACTGACGGCAGGCATCCATCAGCGTTGCCGTGCCGATGATATTGGTTTGCAGAAAAACGCCCGGATCTTCGATACTGCGGTCAACGTGGCTTTCCGCCGCAAAGTTGACCACGATGTCGGGATGCTCCTCGCTGAACAGCTTGTAAACCGCGTCGCGGTCACAGATGTCCGCCTTGACAAACCGGAAACGGGGGTCATCCATTACCGGTGCCAGCGTGGACAGATTGCCTGCGTAGGTCAGCTTGTCCAAACATACGATACGATAGTCCGGGTGTTCTTTCAACATATAGAAAATGAAATTACTGCCGATAAATCCGGCACCGCCGGTCACGATGATGGTCATGGTCGCACTCTCCTTATCCCTGTCAGGCTTTACCGCACAATGTCCAAGAACTTGCCGTCCAGTACGTCCTTGAGATACTGACCGTATTCGTTCTTTTTCATCGACTCGTAGGCGGCAGTCATCGTGTCGCGGTCGATCCAGCCGTTGATGAAAGCGATCTCCTCGGGGCACCCCAGCTTGCGGTGCTGGTGCTGTTCCATCGTTTTGACGAAATTGGTCGCTTCGACCAGGCTTTCCTGCGTGCCGGTGTCCAGCCAGGTGAAGCCCTGCCCCAGCACCTCGACATTCAGCTCGCCCTTTTCGAGATACAGGCGGTTGAGGTCGGTGACCTCCAGCTCGCCGCGGGTGGAGGGCTTGAGGCTTTTCGCCATCTCGACGACGCGGTTATCGAAGAAATAAAGCCCCGTGACGCAATAATTACTTTTTGGTTGCTTGGGCTTTTCCTCAATGGAAATGGCTTGCCCGTCGGCATTGAACTCAACGATGCCGAAACGCTCGGGGTCATCCACATAGTAGCCGAATATCGTCGCGCCGCGCCCGTTCTCGGCGTTTTCGACCGCCGCCTTGAGCCGCTTGCGCAGACCGTGTCCGGCAAAAATATTGTCGCCCAGCACCATAGCCACGGTGTCGTCACCGATGAAATCGGCGCCGATGACAAATGCTTGCGCCAGCCCGTCCGGGGAAGGCTGGACGGCGTAGGACAGTTGCAGTCCGAACTGACTGCCGTCCCCCAACAGCTCCTGAAAGCGCGGGGTGTCCTGCGGGGTGGAGATGAGCAATATTTCCCGGATGCCGGCATTCATCAGTATCGACAGCGGGTAATAAATCATCGGTTTATCGTAGACGGGAAGCAACTGCTTCGATGTGACCTTGGTCAGCGGATAGAGACGCGTGCCGGAACCGCCTGCCAGAATGATGCCTTTCATAAGCGGGAACCCCCTTGATTTCTGTGAAATAAGACGCGAAAAACGGATGGCAACAATTCCCCGATTTTTACCATTATACACCCGTATTCTCCGTTTTGCAAGAGAAAAAAGTGAACGGCTTTCTAACGCGCGCCCGCGCGCGTGTGGCAGTGGGGTCGTGGTCAATAGAAAAGCCGACTTTCGTTCGGTGACGAAAGTCGGCTTTTGAATGCATTTTTACGGGCGAACATAGTTGAGCGGATTGACCCGCACGCCGTTTTTGATAACCTCGAAATGCAGGTGCGGCCCGGACGAACGCCCGGTCGAGCCGATAAGCCCGACCTGCTGACCGCGGGACACCTTCTGCCCCTTGACGACCGAGATGGAATTGAGATGACCGTAGGCGGTGCACAGCCCGTTCGCGTGCTGGATCTTGACGTAGTTGCCATAGCCGGAATACCAGCCGGCATAAATGACCGTGCCACCGTCGGCGGCAATGGCGGGCTTGTTGCGCACCGTGATGGGGCCGTTGCATATATCCAGTCCGGAGTGCCCATTGCCAAAGCCGCGGGACATATTATGACAGATCGGCACCGGCCAAATCATATTGCCGATGGTCTTGCCGTCTCCGATGACAATGGTCTTGCCGCTTTGCGACTTGACTTTCTTCGTGCCGCGCTCCACGATCTGCGTGACCGGCTGCTTGGTAATGTCGGTTGACAGGATTACCCGATCCACCTCTTTGCCGTCGATATAGGTAATATCCGCTGTCACGGCACGGGTGCCGTCCACACCCTTGGTCTTGACCTTGGAATAGGTGACGGGCTTGTTATTATTGCTGACATATTGGGTCGAAAACGCGATCTTCTCGGAATACTGCACCGTCTTAATGACCTTGACCTGCAAGAACGGCACCGCCTCCTGCACGATCATCACGTCACCGACGTGTACCATATTGGTGTCGGCATAGGTGGGGTTCAGCTCCCGCAGTTCGCGCATCGTCATATCGTTTTTGACGGCGATGCGGCTGATGGAGTCGCCCTTGACGACTGTATAGGTTTTTTCGACCGTCGCCATACTGCGCAATTTTGCTTTCATCTGCGTAGCGTCGATGATCGACCCGACGGCGAATAACCCGTCTACTGTTTCAACATCCTGCACAAACTCCGCCCGTTGTTTGGGGTCGGAGGCGTTATAAGACGCTTTCAGTATGCCGTCCAGAACATTCTGTAAGCCCTCGGAGGATTCCATTGCGCCGAGGAAATCGCCGTCCACATACAGCCCGCTTGCCTCGTGGAACTCGTCGCCGTACACGCCGAGAATGGCGTCGCACAGCTCGTTTTCGGACATCGTTTCCCGCTCGCCGCGTATGCGCACCGAAACGCCGGGGGTGGTGGAAAGGGAAAAGGTGTTATCCACATCGACCACGCGCTCTTTGGCAAGCGCGGAGGCATCAATGAAGGTGTTTTCGCTGTCGATATAGCCCAGCTCCTGCCCCTCATAGGTCAAAGCAAGGCAGAAATCGGTATTGAGCCAAACGTTGACGGTAACGATCAGCACCGCCGCCGCCGCGATCGGTGCGATCAGACGCACGATGGAGTGCAGAGCTTCGCGGTAATGCCGTGCCGCCCGCCCGATCAGCCCGAAGAAGCAGGGGAATACCTTGAAGATATTCTTTTTTGCCGCCGCGCCCAGCTCGCGAAAAGCGGGCGGGAACGCACAGAAAAAGCCTTTCATCCGGCGGGTATACCGCCGCACCGGGCGGCGTACAAATACCCACCAGCGGTCGCTGAACCATTTGGCAAAGGTCTGCCAATGCTTACGCGCCGCGCGGCGTACCCGGTGCAGGCGACGCAGGGTCTGTGCCCCGAGCCAGTAGACACAGCGGCATAGGCGATCAAGCGGACTGCGGGACGGTTTTTCCGTCTGCACCCCGGTGGAAATGCTGTTTTCTTCCCGGATTTCCGGCACAAAGACCCCTCCTTTCCGGGTGGGTTTTGAATGAACAGGTTATTATTTTACACAAAAATTGGGCAAAAGGCAACGCTAATGCACGATATTCTTTCATATTGCACAATTTTTGCAATGACAATTTGGGTATTTTGACCATATTTTTTGGAAGCGTTTTCCTATATCCCCAAAACGGCAAGCCCGCACGGAAATCAACTAATAGGTGAGAAGTGAGGTGTAAAAGGTGAAAGCGGGCAATTCGTTTCAGCGTATGCCGGGACTATGCCGTAGGGTGCGGCATCCCTGACGCACCGGGCAGGGGCGACCATTGTGTCGCCTGTTTTGGATTTGCACGATTTTCGGCAAGGGAACGGTCAAGACCGTTCCCTACGGTGCAAACCGTCGGTTTCATCGTGTCACGCACTTTTTTCCTGCGTCGTCATTGACAAATCCGTATACGCGCGCTATACTGAAAAAGCAAGATTGACAAAAAACGGCGGTACGCCGCCGCCCGGCCGTTATGGTAGGAAAGGATGGAATAATCTGTATGAGCAACACCGTCAGTACCGTCCCCGCTCTGTTCGGGAGTATGGTATTCAACGAGCAGGTCATGAAGGAGCGCTTGCCGGAGGAAACGTATGCGGCGCTCAAGCGCACGATGCAGAACGGCAAGCACCTCGACCCGGCGGTCGCCGCCGTGGTTGCCAATGTGATGAAGGACTGGGCAATCGAAAAGGGCGCGACCCATTTTTCGCACTGGTTTCAGCCGATGACCGGCATCACGGCGGAAAAGCATGACGGTTTTCTCCAGCCTGCCGGTGACGGACGCATTATTATGGAGTTTTCCGGCAAGGAGCTTATCCGCGGTGAGTCGGATGCTTCCTCTTTTCCGTCGGGCGGCTTGCGCGCGACGTTTGAGGCGCGCGGCTATACCGCGTGGGACCCGACCTCCTATGCCTTTATCAAAGACCGTACCTTGTGTATCCCGACGGCGTTCTGCTCCTTCGGCGGAGAGGCACTGGACAAGAAAACGCCGCTGTTGCGTTCGATGGAAGCGGTGCAGAAGCAGGCGTTGCGGGTGTTGCGGCTGTTCGGTCACGACGATGTGACGGTGGTGCGTCCCACCGTCGGCCCGGAGCAGGAGTATTTCCTCATCGACAAAGAGGTTTTCAATCGCCGCAAGGATATTATCAACACGGGCAGGACGCTATTCGGTGCCCGACCGTCCAAGGGGCAGGAGCTGGATGACCACTATTCCGGCACCATCAAGCCGCGGGTCGCGGAGTTTATGAAGGACTTGGACGAGGAATTGTGGAGGCTCGGCATTTTTGCCAAGACCGAGCATAACGAGGCGGCACCCGCACAGCACGAAATGGCGCCGTTCTTCACGACGGCGAATATTGCCGCCGACCACAATCAGCTCACGATGGAGCTGATGAAAAAGGTCGCCTCCCGGCACGGGATGGTCTGCCTTTTGCACGAAAAGCCGTTTGCCGGGGTCAACGGCAGCGGTAAGCACAACAACTGGTCGCTGTCCACCGATACCGGGCTCAACCTGTTCGAGCCGGGGGAGACACCGCACGAAAACGCGCAGTTTTTGCTGTTCCTGTGCGCCGTCATCAAGGCGGTGGACGAATATCAGGATCTGCTGAGGGTCACGGTCGCCGATGCCGGAAACGACCACCGTCTGGGCGGGCACGAGGCGCCGCCGGCGATCGTGTCGATCTTCCTTGGCGATGAGCTGACCGCCATCCTTGAGGCCATCGAGAGCGGCACCGCTTACGATGCGAGAGAAAAGGAGCAGATGCGCATCGGGGTGCATACTCTCCCGCGCTTCCCGCGGGATACCACCGACCGCAACCGCACCTCGCCGTTTGCTTTCACCGGCAATAAGTTTGAGTTCCGTATGCTCGGCGCGTCCAAATCGGTTTCCGGCCCCAACGTGGTGCTGAATACTGCCGTTGCCAAGGAGCTGGACGAGTTTGCGACCGAGCTGGAGCAGGCGGCGGATTTCACCGCCGCGCTGGATGGGTTGATCCGCCGCACCATCAAGGAGCATAAGCGGATCATTTTCAACGGCAACGGCTATGATGCGGCGTGGGTCGCCGAGGCGGAAAAGCGCGGACTCCTCAATCTGCGCACGACGCCGGACTGCCTGCCGTACTATATTTTACCGAAGAATATCGCACTGTTTGAGAAATACGGGGTCTACAACGCCGCCGAGGTGCGTTCGCGGTGCGAGATCCATCTGGAGCACTATGCTAAAGTGTTGCACATCGAGGCACTGACGATGGTCAGTATAGCACACAAGGACATCCTGCCTGCGGTCGTCCGCTACGGCAGGGAGCTGGCGGAGGCGATCATCGGCAAAAAGGCGGCGGTGCCGGGGCTGACCTGCCCGGAGGAGGAAGCGTTGCTGACCGAGATCAACGACCGTACCGGGGAGCTGTGCCGGTGGCTGACTACGCTGCGTGAGCGCATCGCCGCGGTGGACGCGATGGACGGGGATGCGCAGACGGTCGCCAACTACTACCGCGATCAGATCATCCCTGCGATGGAGAGCCTGCGCGCGGCGGCGGATTTCCTCGAAACGCGGGTCGCCAAAGATCTCTGGCCGTTGCCGAGCTACGGCGATATTCTGTTCTCGGTACGGTAAAGACGGTCATATCAGAGTTGCGGAAAGTCTGCGGACATTCCGCAACTTTTTTGAACCGTTGTTTCCGACGCGCAGGATTTGACGGTTTACACCCGTAGAGGAGGACCTCTGTGCCCTTCCGCCGCCGTTGGAATACTGTGTGATCATAATAACAACATCCTTTCAAAAATTATTGTTGACTTTTTCGGTCTTTGGTGGTATGCTCCCTTTGAGGGCGGCGGGCAGTCTTGGAAATCTTACCCGCCGCGCCTCGCTGGGGCTACCGATTATTTATCGGTAGCTTTTTCTTTTTCGGCATCCTGCCGGGCTTCGATCGCTTCGCGATCCGTGGCGTAAAGTATCCCGGTAACGGGATCATATACGCCGTAGGCGGTCACGATCAAATCCATAATATCACCCCTTTCCGCGTTTCGGCTCTGCGTCACCTTGCACCCGGCAGCCGTCACCGTCATCTTTTCTTGCACCCGGGATAAGTTGTTGCCATATACTGATAGCGGA
>CALDHV010000131.1 GCA_937902305.1 uncultured Clostridia bacterium | reverse complement strand
TTGCGGCGGTTATAGTAGGCGGCACAGCTATGAGCGGCGGACGCGGCAACCTGGTCTGCGCCTTCCTTGGCACACTTATCATTGGAATTATGAACAACATTCTCAATTCTGTTGGTATTCCCACGTTTCTCACAGATGCAGCAAAGGGCATGATCATTATTTTCGCCGTCCTGCTCCAAACCAAAAAAACAAACAAGAGTTAAGATAATGAAACGGGGTGAATTTCATACAGAAGGAGCCTATTTCCCGCTTAAACGGCGTTTTGCTTTTGGCACACGACACCCGTTTCGGCAACCCGCTCTGGACAAAAGTTGAAAAGACCGCCATCCCGGAAAGAGGGGAGGATGTGGATGATGCCCTCGTCCATTTTCGAGCAGGTTCTCTTGACCTTGTCGATTTCGCATCCGCCGGTTCAGCAGATCCCGGTGCGGACGAATATACCGTCTTCATCCCGACTGAAGAGTAATATTCAATTTTGTAAAGGAAGAAAGAGTAAGAAATATCCACCTTACGCTGATAGCTTGATATTGACAATGGCAATTTGGTATATCATCTCGCGACAGGAGAGCACATTATGAAAAATCAACCGACATTTCGTTTTGCCGAGCGGAAGGATACGCCGCTGATTTTGGAGTTTATCAAAAAGCTTGCCGCATATGAAAAAATGGCGGATGAGGTCGTTGCCGATCCTCAAACGCTGGAATACTGGATCTTCGATAAGCAAAAGGCGGAGGTGATCTTCGCGCTTGAGGACGAAAAAGAGGTCGGCTTTGCTCTCTTTTTCCATAATTTTTCCACTTTTCTGGGTCGCGCCGGAATATATCTGGAGGATCTGTATGTGGAGCCTGAATATCGCGGCAGGGGATACGGTAAGGCGCTTTTGAAGAAGCTCGCCGCCATCGCCATCCAACGTGGATGCGGACGGCTGGAGTGGTGGTGCCTCGATTGGAATCAGCCAAGCATTGATTTTTACCTCTCTTTAGGGGCGCAACCGATGTCCGACTGGACGGTCTACCGCATTACCGGTGACACGCTGAAAAACCTTGCAGGAGAATAAGAAAATTTTCTTTTGATAAACAAACCGGCTGTCCGTTCGCGTGACTGCCGGTTTTGGCTTTCCTATGCGTCGTGAAAAATATTTCGTATTTTTCTCAATCTATGGGTCAAATGCTCTTTACAAGCACCATATTTTGTGTTATGATAAACAAAGATTTATATAGGGGGGAGAGGGATGAATCGGATTTGCGTTGTCACCTCCGGTAAAGGCGGTGCAGGAAAATCCACGGTTTCCGCGGGTCTCGGCTATGCACTTGCCAAAAACGGACACCGCGTTTTACTGATCGACGCCGATGCCGGTCTGCGCAGTCTTGATTTGATGCTCGGTGTCGGTGGGACGACAATGTTTGATCTGTCGGATGTTTTCGCCGGGAACTGCGAGCCGGTCAAGGCGATCTATCCGTCTCCCGTATGTCAAAACGTCTTTGTTTTGCCCGCCCCCGTCAGCCTGGAGGAAATGTGCAGTCCGCACGATATGGCGCGTCTTTGCCGCGGTTTATCCCGGTACTACGAGGACATCATTGTGGACTGTCCCGCCGGGGTGGGGAACGGCTTTAAGACCGCCATTGCCTGCGCCAACCGTGCGCTGGTCGTCACCACGCCGGATATGGTATGCGCACGCGACGCACAGATCGTCGCACGACTGCTGGATGAAAATCATATGCAATCCCATTTGCTGATCAACCGTTTGCGCCCGCAAAAGGTGATAGACGGCTCTATGCCCGATGTTGATGAAATCATCGACACCGCCGGGATACAGTTGCTCGGCATCATCCCGGAGGATGAAACGGTCGCCGTCGCTAACGCCAACGGCAGACCCTTGCCGTCGGATTGCAACGCGGCGGTTTGTTTCGGAAATATCGCTCTGCGCTATTGCGGAGAGAATGTCCCGCTTGCCAAGCTCGAAAAAATGTGATATGGAAAGGACAGATCAAGATGAATATTGCTCTGATTGCGCACGATGCGAAGAAAGAACTGATGGTGCAATTTTGTATTGCTTATTGCGGCATTTTGAGCCGTCATAATCTCTGCGCGACCGGTACGACCGGTAAATTGGTCGCCGAAGCGACCGGACTGAATATCACCCGCTATATGAGCGGTTCACAGGGCGGCGATCAGCAGATCACCGCACGCATCTCCTGCAACGAGATCGACCTGCTTTTGCTCTTCCGGGACCCGTTGAATCCAAAGCCCCATGA
>CALDHV010000130.1 GCA_937902305.1 uncultured Clostridia bacterium | reverse complement strand
GGCGACGAGGCCGGTCAGGTAGCGGCCGACGGGGCTCGCGCCCAGGAAGTGCTCGAGCTCCCAGACCGAGGTGCAGAGGAGGCGCGAGGTCTTGTTCGTCGGGATCAGCACCAGCGATTCGAACAGAAGCCCCATCGCGTACACGCTGATGAGCCGCACCGTCAGCAGTGTCCTCGGCGGAATGGGCATCGACAACAGTTGCTCGTTATCCTTGGCGTGATACAGCCCGCTATAGGTGTTGAATACACTGCCGAATACGCCGAGCGCCGTCGCCATCGCGCCGAACAGCGCGAAAACCAGCCACGAAAGCCCTGCCTCCTCAAACGGCGCAAGCATAAACGCGGCAAGCTCGTAAAACATGAACCCGATCGAGAAAAACACAAACGCGAACAGCACGATCAGTCCGATGATCGCGCCGGTCGAGCGTTTTTTCCCGGTCTTTTTGTTTTGAACATAGAAGTTGCCGAGCTCCAAAAACTGCTTTTTCAGTAAAGCCTTGAACATCGGTCAGCCCTCCAACTCCAAAAAGACGGCTTCGAGGCTGGCATCGCCCTTGACCTCATCCATCGTTCCCGAGCGGATCAGCTTGCCATCCTTGATGATGGCGACCTTGTCGCACAGCTTTTCCGCCACCTCCAGGACGTGGGTGGAAAAGAAGATCGCGCCGCCGCGGTCGCAGATCTGCCGCATCCGCTCCTTGAGGAGGTGCGCCGCCTTTGGGTCCAGCCCGACGAACGGCTCATCCATCATGATGAGCTTCGGCTCGTGAATGAGCGCGGAAATGATCGCCAGCTTTTGCTTCATACCGTGCGAATACGCCGAAACCGGCTGGGACAGATCCCCCGTCAGCCCGAAAAGATCCGCATATTCGGTGATGCGTTGCTGACGCTCCTGCGTCCCCACGCCGAAAATATCCGCGACAAACTGCAAATACTGATTGCCGGTCATATACTCGTACAGATCGGGGTTGTCGGGGATGTACGCGATGCGCTGTTTGCACGCAAGCGGATCCTGCGCAAGCGGGATACCGTCCACGGTGATCGTCCCCTCGTCAAAGCCGAGGATGCCGACCGCGCACTTGAGCGTGGTCGTCTTGCCCGCGCCGTTGTGCCCGATAAAGCCGTATATTTCACCGGGTGCAATGTGCAGGGACAGGTCGTCCACCGCCTTGGTGTCTCCGTATTTTTTGGTCAGGTGTTCAATATTCAGCATAATGCTCCCCCTTTTCCTCATATATCGCCAGTATAGCACCGCCGCCGGAAAATGTAAATATGATTGACATAAAATTAACAAATAGTTCAAACAGAAACGGCACGCGACCGCGTGCCGTCCACGGTGGTGTTATTTGAAATAGGTGTCTGCCCGCGAGAACAGCTCCATTGCCTCGTCAAGATGCGGCATCAGATCCGCGCGCTGACGGTTGACCAGCTCCATCGCGGTATCATAATCAATGTGTGCGTGCTTGGCGACCATAATGAGGCAACGCAATTCACCAAAATAACGCAACATCTTATGTATCTGCGGCAGTTGCTCCGCTGTACAGTCGGCAAAATAGCGGCGCACCAGCTCATTCCACACCCGCACCGGTAGCTCGGCATCCTCCGGCTCGACGCCGAAGATGAGCTTCGCGCCGAGCGAGGTGGTACGCGCAATGATGTAGTGGAAATACTCCGTGCCAATGTCGACCAGCGGATGACCAATCGACACATCCGCCATATCCACGAAGATCAGCTTGCCGTCCTGCGCCATAATATTGCGCGAATGGGGATCCACATGGAGCATCGTCTGACGGTTTGGAATGGCATCAATAAGGCGGTGCAGAGCATCGACCTCATCCTCCCGCATATACTTTTTCAGTCCGCCCGCCCACACGTGATATTTGCCGAGAATATCCGGGAATGTCCCGGCGACGGCGGGGGTCGCGTGGAGATGCCGAAGCAAAGCCACATACTTATCCATCAGCTCGTCGAATTGCTCCGGATGATCCATAAGGTTCTGCGACAGGGTGTCCGCGTCGATCAGCTCAAAAACCGTTCCATATTGCTTGCCGACCCGCACCACATCGTACGGGATCGCGGTCGGGATGCCGGCGATAAACGATTTCTTGGCGCTGGCGGTTTCCTTGTATATGCGATCGAGCGTCACACGCTCACCAAAAAGCTTGACCACTGTTTCGCGATCGTAGCGGTAGACATCGGAGCTGAAGCCCGCGCCGATGATCGGGCAACCGTCGAGCGAAAGCTCGCGCATCACCCGCTTGGTGTCGAACATCCCGGTGAAACCGGTCATTTCCAGCACCTCGTACACCTCGCGCGACACATTGACGATGGTCAGTTTCGGAATGGTTTTGCCGATTTTCAGCAAAACACGCAGACCGGCGGAGGCGATATAGGTCAGCTCCCGGCAGTCGATCGTCACCGTCTCGGCCTGATGCGCGTTGATATGCTCACGCATCTCCTTTTCGGTATCGTCGGCGGTATAGGAATCGATTCGCTCACCGGGGAACAGCGTCAGTACGCCGTTGTCAAATGTGGTATTCATAGCATCGCCTCCTGATAATGAACTTTGTAAAAATAGTAACATATATCCCGCCGAATGTCAATTAAAAAGGGCGCGATCCTCCGCCCCGGCAAGGCGTGAGGGAAAATATTTGAAAAATCTTTATTTTTCCCTTGCTTTTTCAAAAAACGTGTGGTATAATACATCTCGCGCTGTAAAAAGCGCAGGTTTTCCCCGTTTTTCGAGGTGTGGCTCAGTTTGGTAGAGCGCTACGTTCGGGACGTAGAAGTCGCAGGTTCAAATCCTGTCACCTCGACCAAAAATCCCTTGAACGCAGGTTCGAGGGATTTTTTACGTCAAAAAACAGCATCGCAAAAAGATGGCAAAAACCTTGACAAATCCACCGGCGGATGCTATACTGCGTATGTTGTCAGCATACGCTGGTTTAGCTCAGTTGGTAGAGCAGCTGATTTGTAATCAGCAGGTCGGGGGTTCAAGTCCGTCAACCAGCTCCATGTAAAAAATCTCTTTTGTCTACCAAGACAAAAGAGATTTTTTTACAACGAAATAAATCCCTAACGTGATTTGTGAAATACACTTCGTGTGTGAAATATGCCTTCAGCATGTGAAATGCCTGCGGGCGTGGGCGGATTTATTTCATTTCACATTGCGGAGTGAAACGAAGCAATATTTCACAATCTGCAATGCAGATTATTTCACATCCGAGCATGGCGAAGATAATTCACTTGAGAAAAGTCACACTTGACGTTATTCTTAAATTAAAAAGGTGGTGTGTGCTATGGCTGAATCCAAGCTACGGGATTTATCTATGGATTTTGCAGTTGAAGTGTTGAAGTTATGGACAGTATCAAGGGTCATTCGTCCATCACAAATCAGCTTGAACGTTCTGCCACCTCAATCGGTGCAAATATTCACGAAGCCAACTATGCTCAGAGCAAAGCCGATTTTATAGCAAAACTTCAAATTGCGTTAAAAGAATGCTATGAAACTGAATATTGGTTAGAGCTGTTCGTGAAATCTGAATTGCTTGACCGTGATAATGCCAAGAAAGTATATAATGATTGCGGCACAATACGG
>CALDHV010000129.1 GCA_937902305.1 uncultured Clostridia bacterium | reverse complement strand
GACAGACAATCCCACCTGCGACATACCGTTACTTTCAAAATATGCGCGCCAGTTCTTTTCGCCATTTTGCCGGGCGGCGGCGCGCAGATCCTCCATACGCTTGTCGGTATAGATCAGCGGTATCACGCCGTAATCATAGTGAACACCGCTGAC
This sequence comes from uncultured Clostridia bacterium, assembly GCA_937902305.1. GTDB lineage: Bacteria > Bacillota > Clostridia > Oscillospirales > Acutalibacteraceae > UBA5905. Next base: position 10,278 of record CALDHV010000129.1, on the reverse strand, counting down.
CGCCTGACGCAGACCGCTCTCATCGGACGCGTCAGCCAGTCGTGCATCCAGGTAGGCTTTGAAGGATTTGAGATCATTCGCAACGATCGGGAAATCCCCCTCCTCGGTGCCTGCGGCATTGAACATCGACAACGCCTCGGTCAGATCGTCGGTTTTCATCGCCTCGCGGTTGAGCTCCAATGGTGAGGATGCCAGCGCCTCCTCCTGCGACTGGCGTATGTAGGCGTTGGTACCGGCGGTGATGGCAACGATCAGCGAAATGCCGATGATGCCGATACTGCCCGCAAAGCTGGTGAGCAGCGTGCGCTTGCGCTTGCTGATGAGGTTTTTCAGCGACAGCATATAGGAGGTGGTCAGCCGCATCCCGGTGCGCTTGCCGTTGCCGCCGCGCGGGCGTTGCTGTCGCTCAATCTCCAGCTCCTCCTCGCTCAGAGGCGCGGAATCCGAGACCACCCTGCCATCCAGCATCCGGATAACACGGGTGGAGTACCGCTCCGCCAGCTCGGGATTGTGGGTCACCATAATGACCATACGCTCTTCGGCGATCTTTTTCAGTAGCTCCATCACCTGCACGCTGGTCTCGGTATCCAGCGCACCGGTCGGCTCGTCCGCCAGCAATGCCCGCGGATCGTTGATCAGCGCCCGGGCGATGGCGACCCGCTGCATCTGTCCGCCGGATAGCTGATTGGGTTTTTTGTGCATATGCCCGGCAAGACCGACATCCGCCAGCGCCTTTTGCGCGCGGCGGCGTCGCTCCGACTTAGGAACGCCCGCAATGGTCAGCGCCAGCTCAACATTCTGCAATACGGTCTGGTGCGGGATGAGATAATAGTTTTGGAATACAAAGCCGACATACCGATTGCGATACATATCCCAATCGTGGTCGGAAAAGGCGCGGGTGGAACGTCCGTGGAGGAACAAGCCGCCCCCGGTCTGGCGATCCAGACCGCCGATGATATTCAGCAGGGTCGTTTTTCCGCATCCGGACGGGCCGAGTATGGATACGAACTCATTGTGGCGAAAATCCAGCGTCACATCACGTACCGCGTGAGTGGCGCACTCTCCCTCTCCGTATGTTTTGGAGACACTTTTCAGTTGTAGCATAGTACATCTCCTTTATCACGGCAACTTAAATCCAATGGTATCATACCACATTCTTTCGGAATGTGCAAGCATACAAATTACGCAACTTGGAAAGAAAATGATCCTTTGTGTGAGCCGGTCACTCTCCGGTTCAAGCTTGCCTCCTGACATATTCCGTCGGTGAAATGCCCATTTTATTCTTGAAAGAATGGCTAAAGCTGTACACATCGGAAAAGCCGCATTGGAGGGCAATATCCGATACGGAGCTTGTACCCAGCCGCAGAAGCGTCTCGGCGCGCGCCAGTCGAAACTCCTGTAGATAGGCATACGGCGTTTGTCGGTACGCATCGGCAAAAACGCGGCGAAAGTTCTTTTCGCTCATATTGGCTATTTCAGCCAACCGCGCCACCGAAAGCGCGGGATCGCCGAAATGCCCCCTCAAATGATCGACCGCGTTTTCGATCCTTTTCATCTTGCGTAATACGGCAACATCCGTTTTGTATTCATTGTATAAACACCCGATGATCTGCAAAAATAACCCCCGGCAAACCATCGCTTTGCCGGGCAATTCCGATGAGCTCATATAAAAAAGCTCGTCAAACAGCCGGTCATAGCCATAGGCATTCCCGTAGGAGCAAAGGGTGTCGAATTCCGGCACCTCAAACCGCTCGGCAGACGCTCCGTCGAAATTGAAATTGACAGCGATATAGGACGTCTCGTCGCAGAAATACGCCCCGCTTTTATCCGCCGAGCCACGGGAAATGTAGCCGCCCTGCCCCTCCCCGATCACTGCTTTTTCGCCATGCTTTTCATATAGCATCTGTCCCTTTTTGACAAGGAAAAGGCTATCGTGATTTCGGGGTGTTTTGGCAATATAGGGGCTTCCCGCTTTCAGGCTGTCATAAAAAACCAGCATTTCTCCATCCAATTCGTAGGAAAACATCGCGCACACCGCCTTTTGCGGATATTGTACCGTACCGGCGGTAAAAAGTCAATAAAAAATGTCCGTTTGAAACAAATCATATCAAGATGAAACATTGCAAAAGCCACGCGACATTCTACAATATAGGCAAAGGAGCTGATATTATGATAAACGGATCAAAGGCATTGGTCACGGGAGCAAGCCGCGGCATAGGATACGCCATCGCAAAGGCACTGATCGACAACGGCTCTCAGGTCGTCATCACCGGGCGAAATCCGGTCGCGCTCGAAAGCGCCGCCAACGCACTCGGCGAAAACGCGCATCCGCTGGTGTGGGACGCCGAAAACCTCGAGCAAACCGATTTGCTCATCGAGCAGTCTGCCGCGATACTGGGCGGGCTGGATATGGTGGTCAATAACGCGGGCATCTTCGCCATGCGGAGCGAGTGGGACAAGGAGGGACTGCTCTCCACCACCGTCGAGGAATGGGAAAGGGTTATGAAGATCAACGCCAGCGCCGTGTTTTTCACTATGCAGGCGGCGGTGAAATATATGAAGAAAAACGGTATCCGAGGCAACATCCTCAATGTTTCCTCCGTTGCCGGATATGAGCCGGTGCGCGGCGCATACGGCGCATCCAAAGTGACCGCCGCCTCCCTGACCCGCGGCTGGGGACGGATGTTTGCCGACGACGGCATTACCATCAACGGGATCGCGCCGGGGCCGGTCGCCACCAAAATGAACCATTGGCAGGAGGGCGACCCCCTCGAAAACAAGAATATCCCCTATGGGCGCTTCACCACCTGCGACGAGATCGCCGCGCTCGCCGTCAGCCTTTTGAGCGTTGAATCAAAAATGATATGCGGCGAAACCGTTATTATGGACGGCGCCTATGCTATCCGATAAGGAGAAAAAACGATGACCGACAGGATCAAACGACTGTGCGATAAAACCGTCCGGGGCGAGATGTTCCCCCCGCCCGTACCGACGGAATACGACGAATATGACCTGTTTCTCTCCCCTGTCAAAATGTCGGGAAAACGGGTATGCGAATACATTCTCAACCAGGATTTTCTCATCCCGGAGGAGGCGTGCTTCACCGGTCTGCTCAAGTTCGATGACAGCGTGGAGGGAGACATATTCGGGCGTAACGGGCACAAGCATTTCCGGGAGCTGTGCCGGCTGTGCTACAATAATCCCATAGACAACCTGGTCACATTTGAGTGGCAACATTCCGTTGGCGATTTCGGCAAGATCATTGAGCGCGGGCTGACCGGCATACTGGAGGACATCGCGCACTCCCTCACCGACCACGCGGACGATGCCGAGCGGGTCGCTTTTCTCGAAACGCAACGGGATTTCTGCCTCACGCTCATCCGGCGTGCCGAGATCGGCTCGGTCAAGGTCAAAGCGGTCGCCGACCGCACCGCCGATCCCGCCTATCGGAACAATCTTCTCGCTCTGTCCGAGGCACTGCTCCGCGTGCCGAAAAATCCCGCCGACAGCTTCTATGAGGCGGTGCTGTCGCTCTATTTCTGCTATCCGTATATCCCCGACAGCATCGGGCTGATCGACCGCTATCTTTATCCTTACTATCAGGCGGATATGCAAAGCGGCGCTTTGACCGCCGAGCGGGCAACAGAGTATCTGCAGGAGCTTTTTCTGATGCTGCAAGCGCGCATCGACATCGCCTCCGACCGGTTTTACCGCGGCGGCGAATCGCATTTTTGCATCGGCGGGTATCTTCCGAACGGAGAGGACGGCTTTAACGAGCTGTCCAAGCTGATCGTGGACGCCCTGCTCGATCTGCCGACCTGGATACCGCAGATCACGCTCCGATGGACGAAAAAGACGCCCAAAGAGGTGTTTGCCTATATGATGGAGAGCGAGCGCAGGGATCCCAACAAGCGCATCGCCTTTGTCAACGACGAGCCGCGCATCAAAGGGCTGATGAAATATCAGGGACTTGGCTACGAGGACGCGGTCAGCTACACGATGATGGGGTGCAATGAGATCGCGCTCCCGGGCGGGATGGTATTCGGATTTGATATGTTCAATACCGTTCGCGCGGTGCAAAATGCCATTTTCGGTCACCGGGAGGAATGGGAAAAAGCGACCTGCTTTGACGAGTTTTATGCCGTGTTCGAAAAGGAGCTTTTTGCTGATCTGGACGAGTATAACGACATCGGTGAAAAAATGCAAAGCGTCCGAAGCCGCGACTGCAATATCGTCAGCAACATTTTCCTGGAAGGCCCCGTGAAAAACGGGCAGAGCTGTACGCAGGGCGGGCTTGAGCGCTATATCGCGGTCGGCGTTTTGATCGGAATATCCAATGTTCTGGACTCGCTGACCGTCATCAAGCAGTTTGTCTTTGACGAGAAGAGGGTCTCCTTTGCCACGCTGATCGACGCGCTTGCCGCCAACTGGCAGGGGTATGAGGACCTGCGTAATCTCATCTTGAACAAGGCGCACTTTTTCGGCAACGACCACCCGACCGGCAACGAAATGGCGCGCAGATACTTTGAGAGCCTCGAAAAATGGAATACGGGAGACAACTATCTGCGCAAAAAATGGATATTCGGCAATTTGATCGGCTATAACGAGCACAATAAGTTTTTCGGTAAGCGTCTCGGCGCCACCCCAGACGGCAGATGCGCGGGCGATATGATCTCCTTCGGCATCGGTCAGACGGACGGCAAAGACCGCAACGGGCTGGCGGCACTCCTGAAGTCCATTGCCCACTGTAATGAAAACGCCATCCTCACCGGCCCGAGCGTCACCAATATTTTGGTTGACAAACAGATCGTGGAGGATGACCGCAGCTTTGCCAAGCTGATCTCCATGATGGAGACCTATTTCCGAGAGGGCGGCACGCATTTCCAGCTCAATTATGTGTCCAAAGAGGATCTGATCAACGCCCAAATCACCCCGGAGAAGTACAAGAGCCTGCGGGTGCGCGTTTCGGGCTTTTCCGACTATTTTGTTTTGCTGAATAAGAACCTGCAGGATGAGATCGTCATAAGAACCAGTCAAAAGTGAATAGAACAGTACAAAACGGAGACGGTCAACGACCGCCTCCGTTTTGTGTGATAATTTGTACGATGGAGGGCAACAAGCCTCTTATGGAAAATCAATCAAAAATATCTCTTGAGCAGTCCCGCAAACGCCTTACCGTGGCGGGCTTCGTCCTTTGCCATTTCGTGCACGGTGTCGTGGATCGCGTCAAGATTTTGCGCCTTGGCGAGCTTTGCCAGCTCAAACTTGCCGGCGGTCGCGCCGTTCTCCGCCGCAACACGCATCTCGAGGTTTTTCTTGGTGCTGTCGGTCACGACCTCACCGAGCATTTCGGCAAACTTTGCCGCGTGCTCAGCCTCCTCATAAGCCGCCTTTTCCCAATACATCGCGATCTCCGGGTACCCCTCGCGGGCGGCGACACGCGCCATGGCAAGATACATACCCACCTCACTGCATTCGCCGTTGAAGTTCGCGCGCAAGCCCTCCACGATCTCCGCGGGAGCGTCCTTGGCGATACCGACGATATGCTCGCACGCCCAGCTCATCTCATCCTCTTTGACCTCGACAAACTTTTCGCCCGGTGCCTTGCACAGCGGGCACGTCTCCGGGCGGGTCTCGCTTTCCACGATCTCACCGCAGATCAAACATTTCCATTTTTTCATAAAAATAGCCTCCTTAAAAATTAAAATGGACTTAAATTAAACGACCGCTTGTCCGCGATCCGCCGCATCGGGATCGACAAACACGCACAGCCTAATAAAGAGGGCGGCGCGGCTCCTCATAATCCTCCGGAGACAGCGCACCCACACTCATTTTTCGGCTTCCTCTTCCCTGCGACAGCTTGCACATAATCCGACCAGACGAAGCTGGGCATAATCGGCGGTAAATCCCAACCGTTTTTCCACCTGTTCCAACAATTCCGGCGGCAAAAACAAGCCGTCGGCGTCCGCGACCCCGCCGCAACGGATACACACGGCATGGGTATGCGGGTCAGTGCGCCCGTCAAACCGCTCCTTGTCCTTGACAACGCCGACCGAGCACAGCAAGCCCTCTGCCGTCAGCTCGCGGATATTGCGATAAACGGTGGCAAGGCTTAAATCGGGATATTGCGGCTTGAGCTGTCGGTATACCCATTCGGCGCTCGGATGCACCGTCGTAGACCGAAAGCAGGCAAGGATTGCTTCCCTCTTTTTACTGTATCGTTCCATCGTTTTGTACCTTATCAATAATCATTATCATTAGTATACATCCAACAAAGCGGCTTGTCAACCCTTTTCTGTCAAAAAGTCCGGGCCAAAGCTGTCGGGGAGTAACTGCGACAAGCGGTATTCGCGAAAGTCCTCCTGCGTGCGGGCAACGACCACCGTCATCTGCTCCGGGTCGCAGAACTCACGCAAAAACTGCCGACAGATCCCGCACGGCATACAGTAGTCCCCGCGGGAAGGATCGGCACCGCCGACCACGGCGATCGCCGTCAGCCGCCGCTCCCCCGCTGTGACCGCGTGAAGCACCGCCGTACGCTCGGCACAAATCGTACCGCCATAGGAGGCGTTCTCAACATTGACCCCGGTATACACCTTGCCCGAGGATGCCAGCACCGCCGCCGCGACCGGGAAATGCGAATACGGCGCATACGCTCTGCCGTGCACCGCCAAAGCCGCGCCGATCAATTCCTTGCGGGAAAACCCGCCGACACCGTTTTCGTTCATACCATCCCATCCTTTCGGCACCATTGTACCACGGCGCGCGGGATTTGTAAACAAAATACCATTCACACCACGTAAAAGCACCCCGACCGTACTCGGTCGGGGTGCTTTAGCTTGCTATCTGTTATCAGCCGACATCGTTATACTGCCGGTTACGGTCGATCGTATCCGCGATGATCTCATCATCGTTGCAGCCGGTATCGGTATTGCGGAAGAAGGCAAAATACACGATGACGCAGATCGCCAGCAACGCATACGCGAAATAAACGACCGCCTGCTGACCGACGTCGAACTTGGATTTGATGCCGAAAACCTCGATCAAAACGATCAACGCCGGGGTGACGAGCTTGACCATCACGGCGTAAATGCCGCCCAGCACCGGATGGATCTTGGAGCGTGTTCCGTGCTCCTCCATTTCCCGGAGGGCGTTTTTCGGCTTGATGATCCAACCGATCGACAGGCAGGCAAAGAACGCGCACACCGGCATCAGCACCGTATTGGTGACCTCATCGAAGAAGGTCAGCCAATCCAGCCCAAAGAGGTTAAGTCCGCTTTCCTCCAGGATGCCCACCCTGCCGAGGGAAATGCTGATCGGCACGGCAACGGCAAAGCACAGCACCGCGACCGTCAGCGCCGAGCGCTTACGGGAAACCTTGAACTTTTGAATGACGAACTGGGTCACGACCTCGATGAGTGAAATGACCGAGGTCAGCGCGGCGATGGAAACCATCGCAAAGAAGAGGAACGAAACGATCGTACCGACCATGCCCATCGAGTCGAAAACATCCGGCAGGATGTCGAAGATCAGCAGGATGCCGGACGACTTTTCCAGCTTGCTCGCGTCAAAATGCGCGACCGCCGGGAAGATCGCCAACCCCGCCAACAGCGCCACCAGCGTATCAAAAAGGCAGATCATAGCGGTCGATTTTACGACGTTGACCTCTTTACCGGTATAAGAGCCGTAGGTGATCATAATACCCATACCCAGCGACAGCGAGAAGAACGCTTGTCCCATCGCCGCCAAAACGCCGTCGAAGCCCAGGCTTTTGAAATCGGGCTTGAGATAGAAGGACAGCCCCTCCTTGACGCCGTCGCCGAGCATCAGGGAGTAGATGACGATACCGACCAGGATCAAAAACAGCGTCGGCATCAATATCTTGGACACCTTTTCGATACCCTCCTTGACACCGCCCATAATGACGACGATCGCCAGCAGAATGAATATACCGGTATAAAGGATCACCTCGCCGACATTGACCGAAAAGACAGGCAAAATGCCGGCATTACCGGTAAAGGAGTTCATCGTGTACTTGATCGTATAACCGCCCAACACCGAATAATAGCAGGTGATGAAGAACGGGATCAGTACGGCGATCAAGCCAAACCAGCCGATCTCTTTGCCGATGTCTTTGTACGCCGAAATAGGATTGGCGTGTGCCCGCTTGCCAATGTGTATTTCGCTGAGCATTGTCACAAAGCCGATCAGCAACACGCAGGCGATATAAACGAAAACAAACGCCGCACCGCCGTTTTTGGCGGTCTTATACGGAAACGCCCACAGATTTCCAAGTCCGACGGCAGAGCCTGCCGCCGCGAGGATAAAGCCAATGCCACTGGCAAATCCTACTTTTTTCTTCCCCATTTTTATTTCCTCCTGCAAAACATCAAATTGCGACCTTTCTATTATACAAGGAAAAGAATATTTGTCAACCCTTGCTCTCCACTCTCCACTCTTTTTCACATCGCCGTCAGCAGGCATTTTTCGAGCAGCATACCGATCACGCCCGGAACACCCAGCACAAGGCTCACCCCGCAGGACAGAAAGCTCCACCCGAGCGACACGCCGGTAAAGGTGCCGAGCAAATCGACTGCGCCGAGTGCGCATACGCCCTGCAAGCCGCTCACCGCCAGCCGCCGCACCGGATGCTCGGTATGCGCGGCGGCAAATACCGTCCCCGCGACGCACAGCGCCCCGAACACCCCCGCCGCGATCTTCAGCCATAATGCCATAATTCGCTCCCCCTCATTCATCCCATATAGGTACCTCTTCCCGGCAGACGATCCCCTCATCTCGCGCAACCCGCAACCAATAGCGGTATTGCGCCCGGATAGCCTCCATTTCGTAAATGCACCCCTCGATAAGATCGGGATCGGTCTCCATCTCAAAGCGGTTTTGCACCGCCTCCATCCGCTCACAAAGCTCCCGTATGGTCTCGATTGTCGGATGCGACAGCTTATTTTGCCGCAGAAGATACCTGCCAAGACGGTTTTGCATCATAAAAACCCCTTTTCGCATCATTCTATGCTCATTATGGGAAAATTAGACGAAAAATAAACAGAAGAACCGCCATTCTTGTTCTGTAAAGTCAGTTAGCCTTACAGGACGAAATCCAAAAAATGTGGTTCTTGACAGATAATACAGGTTGACAATACAAGATATTGTGTTATACTATATGGGATCGGTTTATCTACCCCGATAGACCGAAATAATTTTCCGTCGGTAGCTACCCCGCACCGACAAAAAGGAGAATGTAGTATGAACAGACTGGCAAACAAGATCGTTGTCATCACCGGCGCAAGCTCCGGTGTTGGCAAAACCGCCGCCAAAATGATGGCAGCGGAGGGTGCGACCGTCGTATTGGCGGCACGTCGCGCCGAACAGCTGGATGCCCTTGCGGAGGAGATCCGCAATGCGGATTATTCGCCGTGCGAGGGGGCGGGCAGCCCGGAGGCCGGCCTCTGCCGGGTGGTTGCCAAGCGGCCGGTCGAGGGGAATCCGCGCGGGGCGGTCCTGACGTTCGATCGGCCCATCCCGCCGCAGACGCACAAGGACGGCTTCGTCGTCTTCAACCGCTCGTTCTGCTCGGACAACGTCGTGCTGAGGAACTGCACGTTCCGGGACAACCGGGCGCGCGGCGTCATCATCCAGGCAAGTGACGTCACGATCGAGAACTGCCGGTTCTCGCACAACGAGAGCCAGGCGCTGAAGATCACGACGGGATGGACGGAAGACCTCTGGTGCGAGGGAACGGGCGTGACGAACTGCGTCGTCCGCAACTGCACGTTCGAAAACTGCCGCGCGGGAGGCGATCCGGCGGACATGATCGTGCTTCTCAGCTATCTGCATCAGCCGAGCTACGACAAGAGAACCGAGAAGTCCTCCTATCCGGTCATCGACGGCGTCCTCTTTGAAGGAAACCGCATTGTCGGCGAGGGACGACGTCCGCGTCCGGACGCGGCGTGCGGACAAATCGTCCAGCGCGACTGGGCGGGAGAATAGGAGGCGTGAAGCCGACGGACTTTATGGTATAATAGCGGACATGGAACGCTACTTCAACATCGGGGGGCCGTGTCTTCCGCATGTGCGGCGGGTCACGATGGGGGCCGGACTGCTTTCCACTGGGTTGGCGTCTGCCCGGTCTCGCGCTTGAAGAATCGCGTCAGTTCGGCGCTGTCTCGAAAACCGCAGGCGGCGGCGACGGCAGTGAGCCGATCGTCAGATGCGGCCAGGCGCTTCTTGAGTGCGGCGATCCGTTCGCGGGCGATGGCCCCG
>CALDHV010000128.1 GCA_937902305.1 uncultured Clostridia bacterium | reverse complement strand
GGAGTTGTCGATAAAGATGGCGTCCTCTGCCTGTTTAAGCGGTGCGGCGGCTCTGTGGCTGTCGTTATAATCCCGCTGACGCATATCCTCCAGCACCGCCTCGAAGGTCGAGGCGATGCCCTTTGCCTGTAAATCAAGCAAGCGGCGCTGTGCACGCGCCTCCGGAGTGGCGGTAAGATAGATCTTAAGATCGGCATCCGGCAGGATGGTGGTACCGATGTCCCGCCCATCCATAACAACGGATTGGCTTTTCGCAATATCGCGCTGGGTATTCATCAAAAACCGGCGCACCTCGGGCACAGCGGACACGCGGGATGCCGCCATCGACACCTGCGGTGTGCGTATATTGTCGCTGACATCCACGCCGTTAACAATGACGCGCTGTTCGTCATCCACATACGCAATAGACACGGTCAGACCGTCCAAACCGGCGGCGACCTTGGCATCGTCTTCAATATCAATATGGCGGGAAAGCATCGAATGACCGATCGCGCGGTACAGCGCACCGGTATCCACATACACAAATTGCAGATTTTTGGCAATGATCCGTGCAAGTGTGCTTTTTCCCGCACCGGACGGGCCATCAATGGCAATCGCAAAAGGCATAGCAGTTTTTCTCCTTATTCGCAATGAGTTCCGGCAGCCATACCGGTTGAAAAAGCGATCTGTAGATTATATCCGCCGGTCACGGCGTCCACATCGAGCAATTCACCGGCAAAGGACAACCCGGCAACCAACCGAGATTGCATCGTTTTGGCATTGATCTCCTTGACCGATACCCCGCCGGAGGTCACGATCGCCTCCTCAATCGGTCGAAATCCGCCGACGCGGATGGGCATTGCCTTGACGACTTGCCCCAAGCGGTGCCGCTCCTCGCGGGTCACGGTATGGCATTTTTTCTCCGGGTCAAGCCCGGCAAGTCGTAAGATCGGCACAATGGCAAGCCGTGGCAAGAGCTTGCCGAGCGCATTACCGAGGTCACTATTTTGCCGCTCGGCAAAATCACGCACGATACGCGCATCCAACTGCTCGGCATCCAGTCCCGGCTTCCAATCCAGCCACAGACGGTAGCGCCCGTCCGCCATATCCGGCATCCTCGCTCCCGCGCTCAATACAAGCGGGCCACTGACCCCAAAATGGGTAAACAGCAATTCCCCAAAATCCTCACCAATTTTCTTGCCGCCGGCAGTCAGGGTCGCACCAGTATTACGCAAACTCAAACCCTGCAATTCCTCGCAATAGGGCCAGTCGCTGACCAAGGGCACCAAACTCGGCTTCAAAGGAATAATCCTGTGCCCCAAGGATTTGGCCAGTTCCGCCCCGCTGCCGTCACTGCCGGTCAAAGGATAGGTGGCGCCCCCCGCACAGAGAATAACCTTCTCCGCAGGCAGAAACTGAGTATGTCCAAAACAAACCCCCTGCACCGCACCATCACCACAGGCAATCTTGGTAACCCTGACATCCGTCAGGATTTCACCGCCCTGCCTGAGAAAAATTTTCACCAAGGTATCTACCACATCCCGAGATTTGTCACTCACAGGAAAAATACGCTTCCCCCGCTCCTCCTTCACCGGACAGCCATTACGTTCCAGCAGGGCGCAAATGTCCCGATTGGTGAAATTCCGCAGAGCCGAATTCAAAAACTTGCCGTTGCCAGGAATATTCCTGATAATCTCCGCCAAGTCCGCTGCATTGGTAATATTGCACCGGCCCTTGCCAGTAATCAGCATCTTCCGTCCGGGCCGTTCCATACGCTCTAAAATTGTCACCTTGGCCCCCGACTCCGTCGCTGCAATGCCCGCCAGGAGACCGGCGGCTCCGCCGCCAACTATAGCAATCA
>CALDHV010000127.1 GCA_937902305.1 uncultured Clostridia bacterium | reverse complement strand
GTCATCCCGCTCTGCCGTCCGCTCGAAACGCGGTATCTGACTGTCCCGATCCAAAAAACGCTGGATTGGCCGGTGCGGGATCGGCAGGAAATACTGGATCTGTGGGTTTTACCGCAGATCATCGGACAGCGCGTCGAGGACGGTTTGGCGAAAATCGACGGCAAAATGAACGTTTCGATGCTGTTGCGCGACGGCGACGGTACAGTTGCCTATTATGAACGCACCGAGGACTTTTCCGCCGAAGCGCCGGCGGTCGGGAATGAGGTGCGCACCTCTCTGACGGTATGCGAGGTGGCCTATTCCGCGACCGATGCCGCCATCGAGCTGAATGTCCGCCTGGCGGCGGCGCTGCATCTGCGGCAGTGTGAGGAATGTCACGCTGTCACGGATATATGCCTTGCAAGTGACCGGGCGTATGAGCCGGACGATGCAACGATGCGGCTGTATTACGCGCAGGCGGGGGAAAGGGTTTGGGAGATCGCCCGCCATTGCCGTACCTCACCTGCCGGCATCGTCCGCGAAAATGGGCTGGACGGGGATGTTCTCCCGTCAGATGCGGCGTTGCTGATCCCGATTGAATAAAAGACAAGGGCGCGTTCACTTTGGGGGAAATAGTCCCTAAGTGAACGCGCCCTTCGGCGGGTATCTTTTTGCCCGACAAACTTTGATTTGTCAATATCTCTTATATCTGATTTTACTGTACAAAACCAAAAAACATCCTTATCCACCCGTAGCATTCGAAAGTTGTCGTTTTTTTGGAGCAGGTAAAGGGAGTCGAACCCTCCTCCTCAGCTTGGGAAGCTGATGTTCTACCGATGAACTATACCTGCGTATTGGTGACAGTATAGCACAGCTTTTCTGAAAATGCAAGAGAAAAATGTCGGGACATCCGAACTTTTTGCCTCTTCGCCGGTCGGTTTCGGCTTGACGGGTGGCGGGGGGTGTGATATACTGAAATAAAAGGAGGCGCGGATGATGGAATTGAACACGACCTGCTGTTTTACCGGCTACCGTCCGCATCGCTTTGTCTTTACCGCCGACGGGTTGCGGCTCGAGCATTTACAGGAGGCGCTGTACGGGCAGATCGCCCGTCTGTATGACGAGGGCTACCGCTCCTTTATCTCCGGGATGTGCATTGGTGTGGATATGTGGGCGGCACAGCAGGTGATCGCTCTGCGCCGGGAGCATCCGGACGTGGAGCTGATCGCGGCAGTTCCGTTTGAGGGGCAGGAGAAGCATTGGGCGTTCTCCGACCAAAAGGAATACCGCCGCCTGCTGGATGCCTGCGATCGGGTGGAGGTGCTGTGCCGACCCGCCGTTTCGCGGGAGAATGCCGCCGCGTGCTACCGTACGCGCAACCGCTGGATGGTCGATCACGCGGAAGCCTTGCTTGCCGTCTATACCGGCTCGCCGGAGAACGTTCGCTCCGGCACGGCGGCGACGGTGCATTACGCCCGCGAGCGGCAACGCCGCATTTTGTACATCCATCCCGAAACGCTCCGCTTGGCGGAGGAGACTGTCCGTCAGCTCACATTCCCGTTGTAAGAAAGGATGATATTTGTGGCGTTGCCTGCTTTTCCGATCCCCGATGTGCTGTATTTTATCAACGGAAACTCATTTTGCGGCAGTCACGCGGGGCTGAATTACCGCCTGACCCCGGTCAAGACCGACGACGCTTCTTTGCTCCACGTGATCGTGTGGTACGGGATGAATTGCAGTGAAAAAAGCGAGATCGCGGCATCGGCGGAGTTCCCGCTCGACCGGGACGGCGCGACGGCGGCGACGGCATTTATCCGGGAGCAGGATGCCGTTTTCCACGGCGAATGAAACAAAAAAGCCGGGCAGTCAGCAAGGTTGACTGCCCGGCTTTCGTTATGCTTCTTACAGGATGCGCACGCGGATCACGTCGCCGATCGCCTTGATCGAATCGGCAACTGATGCGGGCAGATCGCCGCTGACATCGAGAACGGTGTAAGCATAATCCTTGCGGGACTTGTTGACCATCGTCTCAATGTTGACGCCGGTGGCGGAAACCACGCCACTGATCTGGGTCAGCATATTCGGCACATTCTTGTGCATCACGCACACCCGCTTATCACCGGTACGTGCGACCTGCACGTCGGGATAGTTGACAGAGTGGGTGATGTTGCCGTTTTCAAGATAATCCTTCAGCTCGTCCGCCGCCATCATCGCACAGTTATCCTCGCTCTCCGGCGTGGACGCGCCGAGGTGGGGGATGGCGATGACGTTTTCAACGCCGAGCATCTCCGCACTCGGGAAGTCAACGACGTAGCTTGCGACCTTGCCGGAGGCGAGCGCCGCCAGCATCGCATCGCTGTCCACCAGTCCGCCGCGCGCAAAGTTGAGTATGCGCACGCCGTCCTTCATCGCGGCAATGGACTTTTCGCCGATCATACCGGTGGTGTCGGGGGTCAGCGGGACGTGAACGGTGATATAATCGCAATCCGCATAGATCGCATCCAGCGAATTGACGTGCTTGATGTGACGGGTGAGCTTGAGCGCGGCATCGACCGACAGGAACGGATCGTAGCCGTAGACCTCCATACCCAGCGCACTGGCGGCGTTGGCAACGAGGATACCGATAGCACCCAGTCCGATGACACCGATCTTTTTGCCGAGGATCTCCGGGCCGGCAAAGGCGGATTTGCCTTTTTCGACCAGCTTGCCGACAGCATCGCCCTCATCCTTGAGCCCCTGCACCCAGTTGGCACCGGCGACGATCTTACGGGAAGAGAGGAGCAGTCCGGCGATCACCAGCTCCTTGACGGCGTTGGCGTTGGCACCCGGGGTGTTGAACACCACGATGCCCTTGTCCGCGCAGACATCGGTCGGAATATTGTTGACACCGGCCCCGGCACGGGCGATCGCCAGCAGGCTT
>CALDHV010000126.1 GCA_937902305.1 uncultured Clostridia bacterium | reverse complement strand
TCAATGGCGTGATGATAGTCCCACCGACTGCGGTCGTCATCGAGCTTATCCTGCGGGATGTCACCGCGCAGAGCCATCACATTTTCCAGCCCCGCCTTTTTCATCGCGCGGATTTTTTCCCGCACCGTCTCGCGGGTGGAGGAGACGCAGGTCAGATGCGCCAGCGACGGGACACCGTGCTGCTCGCGGATGCGCTTGGCGATTTCCAGCGTATACGGGCTGGTACCGCCGCCAGCACCGTAGGTTACGCTGACAAAGGATGGGTGAAGTGCGGCAATCTCGTTGACCGCCGCTTTCACGCTGTCGAATGCCGTTTCGTTCTTGGGAGGAAACACCTCAAAGGACATAGAAAACCGTTTTTCCTGCAAGAGCTGTGATAATTTCATTGCCAGTTTTCCTTTCTTACCGAAAAATACTAATACATACTAAATATAGCACAATATTCCTCTTTTTTCAACACAAATCACGCAGAAAATCACGCTTTTCCCATTTTGCGCTTAAAAAACGCGATGGGCTTGAGGAATATTCTGCCCGCGTGTGTCTTTTCGCATATCACATAGGCGATGATGGCGATGAGCACGCCGGAGATGACATCCAGTATGTAGTGCTGTTTGACGAACATCGTGGCAAGGCAGATCAATACCGTGATGATCAGCGAATAGATGCGGAACCATTTCGGGATCTCCTCTCTGCCGCGCACGCCGAGATAGGATATGGTGCTGTTAATGCAATGGAAGCTCGGGAAAAGGTTATATGCCATTTTTCCGCCGTCGAGAGAGTACCAGAAGCGCATCAGCTTATCGCAGAAGCCGTATTGGGAGGTATCCATCAGCCCCTCGGCGACCCGATCCATATAGGTCGGGGCAAAGGCGAGTATCAATGCCCCAAACAGGCAGGCGAAAAGATATGCCGCCATATAATCGAGAAAATGGTCAAGCTTGCATTTGGAGACCGCCATCGGCGCCATACCCCAATACAGATACGCCCACACATACGGGATGATGAACAGCGAAATGATCGGAAAAAGATCGTCGATCGCCGGGATCTTCGGCAGGAACGGGGTCATCCCGATGAGGTGCGCCGCTTCGTTGGCAAGCAAGTAGATGCCGTGCTGTGCTGCCAGCGTGAGGATGCCCAAAATGACCCCGTAGGTTTTGACCCGGTTTTCTTTCTTTTCGTTCAGCATAGTATAGCCTCCTTTGACAATATTTGTATTTTATCACAATCCGGAAAATATAGCAAGGTGCAATTCCGCGCTCTTGCCAAATGGGGATCGGCGTGATATACTGGGAAAAACTGATACGAAAGGCGCGTTTTTCGTTATGAGCTCCTGCTACTACGATCCGATGTTTTACCTCTGCTCGGAGGAAATGCCGTTCACCATTCGCATTGAGCTACACATCAAGGAAACGGTGGACGGCGCGGCGCTGTCTGCCGCGGTCAATGAGGCGATCCGGCGCTACCCGTATTTTTCCGTCGAGGTGATCGAGCGTGACGGCGAGTGGGTGACGATCCCGAACCCGCGCCCCATCGCGGTATATCCCGGCCCCGATGTCCTGCCGCTGGGCGGTGAGGAGGTCGGGCGGCATCTGCTCGCGCTGATGTTTGAGGAAAACCGCATCCATTTTTGCGTTTCGCACGTCATTACCGATGGAGCGGGCTTTATGCCGATGCTGAAATCGACCCTCTACTATTATTTCTGTCGCCGGGAGAATCGGATGCTCGATCCGGCGGGCATCCGGCTGGCGGACAGTCCCTTTTTGCCCGATGAGCTGGGCAATCCGTACCCGGAGGACGCGATGCGGGACGCACAGAGCCTGACCCCGCCCGTGCGGGAGTTTTTCCGTCTGACGGACGGCGGTTATGTCACCGACGACATCCGCACGGTGTTCCGCGTACGCGTGCCGGAGGAGGATATTTTGCGCTTCGGTCACGGGCATGATGCCAGCCCGTGTGCGCTGGTTTCGTCGTTGATGGCTCAGGCGGTGTGGCAGGTGCATTCGCAGGAAACGCGCGACCTTGTCAGCGCCGTTTCCTTCAATCTGCGCCCCGGGCTGGGCAATCGCGCCGGCTACCGTATGCTGTGCAACGCGTTGCCACTACGCTATCCCGCGCGGTTGCGGAATGCCCCGATCGACCGGGTCTGCACCTGCACGCGCGGTATGGTGACGCTCCAAAGCCAGCCGGAAAATGTGCTTGCCTACGCACAGCGCAAGCGGGAGGAAATGACCCGTTTGCTTGCGGTGCCCGGAGCGAAGCAAAAGCAGGCGGTTTTGGCGCCGGCGGCGCTGGCGGACGCGGTGAATAACACCTTTTCGGTCAGCTATGTCGGCAAGCCGGATATGGGATGTCTGACCCCGTATCTCGACGCGGCGTACAATCTCACCGACGGCTCTACCTATCGCACGGCATTCATCGAGATCGCGTCGATGAACGGTTATTTTGATCTGGCGTTCATTCAAGGCTTTTCAAACGATGTGTACTACCGCGTGTTTCTGCATCAGCTTGCGCTCAACGGGCTGTGCTACACCGAGGAGGGCGCCGAGCCGCTCGCCACGCCCGGAATGATCTTGCCGGAATAAGAAACGCCGCCCTGCTCAATGCGAGCAGGGCGGTTTTCTGTCATTCTACCAGTCCGTATTTAGTTTTGATGCGGTCGAGCACCGCCAGCATCGGCTCTGCGCCGAACCACAAAAACAGCGCGGTCGCGGCGGCGTGGACGGCATCGGCGGGGAAGCCGGTGACGCAATAGCCGAGTATCATATTGAGATTGACCGTCTGCGGGCTCCACACGATGGCGGTCGCGGCGTTATTGATCACACCGAAGAAAAGGAACGTGCTCAATATCCCGAAAATGCACAGCGAAACGCGGGAACGCAGTAAAATGCCCTTGCGGTACAGCACGCCTGCCAAAAAGCCGATGATGCCCATGGCGAACATCTGCCACGGTGTCCATGGCCCCTGTGAAAAAAGCATATTTGACAGGAGCATCGTCACCGCGCCGACCAAAAAGCCGGTCTCGCCGCCGAGTGCCACCCCGGCGATGACCGTCATCGCCAGCACCGGCTTGCATTGCGGGAGCATCAGGAATGCCGCGCGTCCCGCGATCGCCAGCGCACACAGCGCGGCGATGAGCGCCAGCTCCCGGGCGCGGGGCTTCCTGCCCTCGAAAATGAGGAAAAACGGGAGCATACATTCTATCAAGACCACGGCGGCGGTGATGCCGTATTGCTGTCGGTCGAGATACCATACAGCGCAGAACAGCGTGACCGGGATGAGCAGTAGGATCAGCCCGGCGGCAAGCACCGTGCGGCGGGACAGCCTGCGTCGGTCGTGTGGGGTCTGCACCGTTACCGGCGGGCGGGAGCGCCGTCCGATGAATACGGCGGTGAGCAAAAACAGCAAAAACAGCACGCCGTATATCGCCAGCTGTTGCAGACCGAGCGCCGTTGCACCGGTCGCATCCACCAAGCCGGTTAAAATCTTCGACCTTGTGCAGTAGACAAACAGCCCGATCGCCGCCGCCCCGCTGACTGCCGCCGCGATGCGACGCCACAGCGGCAAGGGCTGTTCGGTGCGCGTCGGCGGCTTCGGGTAGGCGGGGAGCACCGCCGTTGTCGGCGGCTTCGGTGCCGCCGCAGGCGCTTTGCCGCCGATGAGCGCGGTCACATCCTCCGCGGTGACGGCGAGCGGCGCGATCTCCCGTGCCATACGGTTGGCGGCGGTGGTATAGTAGCGGTTATCGGAAAAGAACGCCCGCGCCGGAGCGATGCTCGTCATGGCACCGTCGAAGAACATCCCGCATCGGTCGGCGCAGAGAGCGCAAAACTCCACATCGTGGCTGACGGTGACGATTGCCGTGCCGCCCGCCTTGAGTGATTGCAAAAGCTCCGCAAGCCACCTTTTCATCGGCGCGTCCATCCCCTTGGTCGGCTCGTCGAGCAACAGCACATCAGGGGAGCAGAGCAAC
>CALDHV010000125.1 GCA_937902305.1 uncultured Clostridia bacterium | reverse complement strand
TCTACCCCTGTGGGGAGGGCACCGTGACGATCTGCCGCGATGAGCTTCGCTATGTCGGTACTCGCCACGGACAGGCGGTCGAGCTTCATTTCGACTTGCGTGATCTGCCCAGCTTTCGGTGCGAGTTCGGCAAGGGCAACACCTTCTATTATCAAAATGACTTTTTCATCCTGCGCCCGACCGATGATCCGCGCAGAGCAATCAAGTATATGCTTCTCGCCGAGGAGATCAATAGCCTGACTAACCCCGCTTGGTACGAGGCGCGCCGCGCGTGTTTTCGATATGATGAAGAAAATGTGATGCCGGAGGAAAAACCTCTTTCTGATACTGTAAAGAATTGAATTGTTTTGCAATATGACTACATAGTATATCCCGCCGATATAGTACGAACTGTATCGGCGGGATATTTCTGTCGTTTTTTACGCCTTCAGCACGGTGAGATACTGCGCGGCGCGGGCTTTGGCGGCATCTAAATCCATATCGGAATAATTGCCGCACTCGATCGGACTGGCACCGGGTATATCTCCCTCAAAAGCGGCGATAAACGAAAAGGTGTCGATCATCAGCCGCGTTATATCTTCTACGGGAATATCCCCCGCCATAATGAGATAAAACCCGGTGCGACATCCCATCGGGCCCCAATAGATGACCCGGTATTTGAGATCGACGCGGTTGCGCAGATAGGTTGCGCCGAGATGCTCGATCGCGTGCACCTCGGCGGTGCTCATCACCGGCTCGAAGTTGGGGCGGGTCATCCGGATGTCATAGGTCGTGATCGGATAAAGCTCACCGGGGTCGCAGTTTTCGTGCACGACGGGTGCCGTGCCGATCGGGTCAAAGGCATCGGATCGGCTGACGGTGTCGGGACGGCTGACATACACACCGGGAAGCAGGGTCATATGATCAATCGTAAAGCTTTTGATTTTTCTCATTCTTACCACCTCATCGTGCAGTATAGCACATTTTGCAAATAAAAGCAATTGTGAAACATAATCCCCCGATCGCGCACATATAGTGTAGCGAAGAAAGGGATGGTCAGACGGTGAAGGGTATTGTAGAAGAACGCGCGGTAGAATTAGGTGAGTTTATATACGAAAACAATGCGACGGTGCGTGCCGCCGCCGGACAATTCCACATCAGCAAAAGCACCGTACATAAGGATGTGTCCGAGCGCCTGCGCACTGTCGATCCGCAATTGTATCGGCAGGTACGTACGGTTTTGGAGAATAACAAGGCACAGCGGCACATTCGTGGCGGGCTGGCTACGCGCCGCAAATACAAGGGTGGTTGAAAAGCGCCCAATGTAGCTTTTGCTTGCCTGCGTTGAAAAAAGGCGATCAAGGTGCGCGGACAGAGCAGTATGGAAATACAAAACAGCTCAAGCTTCACAAGCTGGGGCTGTTTTTGCTGTTTACGGATCGTTGTGTCGTGCCGGTTGCCAATATCCCATTACGATCACAAAGCTATGCACTTTTTTCGATACTTTTGCTCTTTTTTCGAAAAGCCTTGATTATTTTCCGTATGCGTGGTATACTGAATATACTTATAGAATAAAATCCCATAATGGGCTTTGAGAAAGAGGGAGGCGCGGCGATGCGGCGTTTTTTCCTGGTGGTGACAGCCGCCCTGCTGACGGTATGCGTCGGTTGCTCCGCTGTGCCCGCTACGTCGGATGTGCCGTCGGATGCATCCCGCACCGGCAAAACCGACGATACGCAGAAAACCTTCGCCGTGGCGTACAGCGCCAAGGATACGCTTGACCCGTTTGCCGCATCTACCGAGGTGAATGTGCGCCTGTCGGGTCTGCTGTATGACGGTTTGACCGCCATAGACGACGGTCTGACCGCACAGCCGTCGCTCGCGTCTTCGGTCACGATGACCGATGCCACCCATTGGACGGCGACCCTGCGTGACGACGCGGTGTTCTCGGACGGCTCGCCGGTCACGACAAAGGACGTGGTCGCTTCATTCGAGCTGGCGCGGAGCAGTACGCCGTACCGCGCATTGCTGAGCAATGTGCTTTCTGCCACGGCAAAGGGGGAAGACATCGTGTTCACCCTTGCCACCCCCGACCCGCAGGCGGCGGCGTGTCTGTCGTATCCGGTCATCCGGGTCTCTACTCGATCCACCTCCGTCGGACAGGCACCGGTCGGGAGCGGATTGTACTGCCTGCAAAAAGAGGAGGACGGTACGCTGTCGCTGACCGCCAATCCGCACAGCGGGAAAAAGCTGCCGTATCAGACGGTCGCCCTGCGGCACTATCCCAATACCGACCGAATGTATTACGGTCTGACCTCGGGGGATATAACTTATTACTATAATGATTTAGATAGCGGGACGGTGCCGCGCGTTTCCGGCGCCAGCGCCGCCGTGCCGATGAACGCGCTGGTGTTTCTCGGCATCAACCCACTGCGTCCCGCGCTGTCGAGCGCCGCGATGCGGGAGGGCTTGTCGCTTCTGCTTGATCGAAAAACGCTTGCCGCGTCGGCGTATTCCGGCTGGGCGTTGCCCGCCTCCACGCCGTTCCACCCGCAATGGAGCGCCGTGCGGGATGTCACCGGCTGGTCGGTTGAGCGCGATCTGACCGCCGGATTGGAAAAGATCGCCGATGCGGGCTACGGAGCAGAGGGAGAGCCGATGCCGACACCGGAGCTGATGTACAGCACCGACAGCGGACTTTTCGCCTCCGCCGCCTTGTCGGTCGCCTCGGCGCTGGAAAGCGCCGGTATCAAGGTGAAGGTCACGCCGCTGGATTATGAGACCTACAAAAGCCGCATTGCCGCCGGAGATTTCGATTTGTATCTCGGTGAGATACGCCTTACCGCGGCAATGGACTTGACGCCGCTGATGAGCGGCGCCGCGGCGGTTGCATACCGGCAGTACCGTGCGGGGGAAAAGACCGTGGCGGAGTTTATCGACGCATTTGCCGCGGATATGCCGTATCTGCCGCTGTGCTGGCGGTGCGGCTTTGCGGCGTACGGTCGGCATCTGGCGAAAGTCACGCCGCACGGGTATAATGTATTCTATGGCTTTGACCAATGGAAATAGAGGGAAAAGAAAGGGAGTATGGTTATGGTACGCATTGAAAACCGTTACGGAACGATCGAGATCTCGCAGGAGTATTTTAGCTTCCTGGTTGGCAACGCCGTTTCCTCCTGCTATGGGGTCGCCGGAATGGTGCGGTCAGGCCCGCGGCAGGGCTTGCGTTCGGTGCTGTCGCGCCGCGCCTATGCCGATGACGGTGTTCTGGTGCGCAGTGAGGGGAACAAGCTGATCGTGGATATTCATATCACCGTGATGTACGGGATGAATATTGAAGAAATCGCCAAAAGCATCGTGCATAAGGTGCATTACACGGTGGAGGATGCCACCGGTCTGACGGTGAAGAAAGTCAATGTCTTTGTGGACAGTATGAAGCCGGAGGGCTGATCGGAGCCGATCAAGAACGGTCGGCGGGTTTCCGCCGCGTAAAGGAGTGCTGAAAAAAGTGATAAACGGAGTTATGTTGCGGGATGCGTTGATCTCCGCGTCGAATGTGCTGGCGGGAGTGCGGCAGGATGTCGATGCGCTCAATGTGTTCCCGGTGCCGGACGGTGATACCGGCACGAATATGTCTATGACCATCGGAAACGGTGCACGCGAATTGAGCCGCCTGACCGCTCCTACGATCACGGAGGTCGCGGACGTGGCGTCGGCGGCGCTGTTGCGCGGTGCGCGCGGCAATTCCGGTGTGATACTGTCGCTGATATTCCGCGGCTTTTCCAAGGGGCTCAAGGGCAAGACCGAGGCGGACGGTGCCGATCTGGTCAACGCGCTGACGCTGGGTATGGAAGCGGCGTATAAGGCGGTGATGAAGCCGACCGAGGGTACCATCCTCACCGTGGCGCGGGAAGCCGCCGCCGCGGGCAAGGAGGCGCTGGCGACCGAGAATGACCCGGTCGCGATCTGGGAGATCATCTGCACAGCGGCGGAGGCATCGCTGGCACGTACGCCGGAGCTGTTGCCACAGCTCAAAAAGGCGGGCGTTGTCGATGCCGGCGGCAAGGGACTGTGTGTCATTATGGGCGCGATGCTGGAGGTTTTCCGCGGCAACGCGGTCGTCGGCGAGGTCGCGCCGGATGCCGTCAGACAGAAAAAAGCGGAAACGGTCGGCGCATTTGAGCAGGACATTAAGTATGCCTATTGCACCGAGTTCATCGTAGGCAGAGATAAGACCTGCGATCGCGATCCGCTGGCTTTGCGGGCATATCTCGAAAGCCTCGGCGACTGCGTTGTGGTGGTGGATGACGACGAGATCATCAAGGTACACGTGCATACCAATCACCCCGGCAAGGCGCTGGAGGAGGCACTCAAATACGGCGCATTCGAGACTGTCAAGGTGGAGAATATGCGCATTCAGCACCAGAATGCCGCCTGGGTGGGCGAAAATGACGAGCAGGCGGCGGCAGAGCCGGTGCCGACACGGGCGGAGCCGGAAAAGGAATACGGCTTTGTGGGGATCGCCAGCGATCTGGTGGAAACCGATAAACGGTATCGCGCCATTGTGGAAAACAGTCTCGGGAAAACGGTCATCGCCGATCATCTGGATCATGCCATTGCCATGTCCCGGAAATGCCAGAGCCGGTTCCGTATCGTCACACTGGACGGGCAGGTCATGAATGCCGGGGGCAGCATGACAGGCGGTTCCAGCTCCAAAAGCGCCGGGATCCTTTCAAGAGCCAATACACTCCACGAACTGGAGCGCCAGAAGGACGCCCTTGCCCGGACGGTGCAGGAAGCAAAGCAGGCATATGATGAGGCCAAGGAACGGGAACAATCGTTGGCTAATCGGACACTTACTGCGGTCACAATGGCGGCAACTGGGATTGGTGGTATGGAATTAGCACAGGGCCTGGCGGAACAAAAGGCAGATAAAGATGCTGAACAAGATATGACGGCATATATGGAAACATTCCGTTGTGAATATGGTGGTGGTAAAAGTGTAAAAGGTGGCACAGCAGAGATTCAATTACCTGCGGACACATTGTTTGATTTATATCAAGAATATATAACACTTGCTGCAGATTTAAAAGAACGGAAAGAGATGTTGGGTTTAGCCCCTGGTATTGAATCAGAGGTTATAATAGATAAAGCAACCGCTGGTCTGTATGATGATACTGCATCCGAAAAATCAAATACGCGCGTCTTTACGGGCTTCCCTGCGCGGTACATCGTTTCCCTGCATCGTGTGCCTCCCTGCGCTATATCCGATTGCAACAGGTCATCAAGCGCGGTCAAATGCTGCC
>CALDHV010000124.1 GCA_937902305.1 uncultured Clostridia bacterium | reverse complement strand
TGTCGAAGATGAGCGCCTGCAGCGGGGCGTCCGGGTCGCCGGTGGGGGCGGGGACGTTCTTGACGATGTCCTCCAGCACGGCCTCCACGTTGATGCCCATTTTCGCGCTGATCTCCGGGGCCTCGGAGCAGTCCAGACCGATGATGTCCTCGATCTCCGCCTTGACCTTTTCCGGGTCGGCGGCGGGGAGGTCGATCTTGTTGATGACCGGCAGGATGTCCAAACCATGCTCTGCGGCAAGGTATGTATTCGCCAGCGTTTGCGCCTCAACGCCCTGCGAAGCATCCACCACCAGCAGAGCGCCCTCGCACGCCGCCAGCGAACGCGAAACCTCGTAGTTGAAGTCCACGTGTCCGGGCGTGTCGATCAGATTGAGAGTATATGCCTCCCCGTCGGTGGCGGTATAGTCGAGCGTGACGGCGTGCGCCTTGATGGTGATGCCGCGCTCACGCTCAAGATCCATACTGTCTAAAAGCTGATCCTCCATATCCCGCAGAGCGACCGTGTTGGTCTTTTCCAGCAGGCGGTCAGCCAGCGTGGATTTGCCGTGGTCGATATGGGCGATGATACAGAAATTGCGGATATGCGACCGATCCTTGACCATTACTTTTCCTCCTTAATTTCCGGAGCCATCCAGCCGAAGCCGACTACCTCGTCCGTTGTCAGCATCATAAAAAAGGCGTTTGTGTCCATTGCGTAGGTCAGGCGCTTGAGCTTAAGCACCTCCTCGCGGCTGACCGCGCAAAGGAGCATCTGCCGCTTTTCGCCGGTATAAGCACCGGCGGTATCGACCAGCGTCACGCCGCGCCCGATCTTCTCCATGATCTGATCCGCCAACCCCTGCGGGTCGCGGGTGACGATCATCGCCATTTTGCCCCGCCGACCGCCGTATACCAGCCGGTCGGCGATCGTGGAACAGACAAAAACGAAGATCACCGCGTACAGCGGGCTTTCCACCTGCCGGTACACGAATGCGGACAACGCGATGACCGCGCCGTCCACCAGCATGATCAGATTGCCGATCGAAATGTGCGGAAACCGCCGTTCCAGCAATTTGGCGACAATATCACTGCCGCCGGTCGTCCCGCCACAGGAAAAGATGATGCCGAGCCCCAAGCCCATCAGCGCGCCGCCGATCATCACGACCAACAGCAGGTCAGACAGCGCCGGAAATGGCACCCACAGCGTCATCAGATCGGTGAACAGCGACGACAGCGCGATGCCGGCGACCGTGCGTATCAAAAAGCCGCGTCCCATCGACCGCCAGCCGATCAGCAAAAGCGGGATATTGAGGCAGAATGACACCGCACCGATCGGCAGGTGAAACAGATAATTGACAAGCGTTGCCAAGCCGGTCACACCGCCGGGCGCGATATTATTCGGGGCGGTGAACAACGACACCGCCGTCGCATACAGCAAACTGCCGACCGCGATGACAGCGATATCGCCGACCGTCTTTTTGTGGTTTTTCAACAGGTTCATTCCGCGTCCTCTCCGTCGTTCTCTCCGACACAGTAGCCGAACAGCTCCCGCACCCGCTCCAACTGACCGTCGAGATACAGATAGCCGAACAGCGCCTCCAGACCGGTTGCCTTGTGATACTCCGCGCCGGTGCGCGCCGTATGCGCGTTGCGACCGCGCTTATACGCGGCTTCCTCCTCCGCCGTGAGGACGGGAAGCAGCCGCTCCACCGCCGCCGCCTGCGCCTCGGCGCAAACAAGCCTGACGGCGGCATGGTGCAGATCCCCCGCCTGCCGATTGGCGGCACATAACAGTTTTTCCCGCACCAGCAGACTATATACCCCGTCGCCGACAAAAGCCAGCGCCAACGGGCTGAGAGTATGCACATCCACGGCTTCGGGGTAAAAACGTTCCATAGCGGTCTATCCTCCGATCAGTTAATGAAATCAAACTCCAGATCATAAATGCTAACGGTATCGCCCTCGTGGATACCCGCCGCCTCCAGCGCGTCGATCACGCCGGTATTGCGCAGGATCTTTTCGAAATACTGCAAGCCCTCCGGGTCGTCAAAATGCACCCCGCGCAAGATCTGCAGCAACCACGGCGCATCGACGAAGAACACCCCGTCGCGGTTGACGATATTGACCGCCCGCTTATCCAGCGTATCGGCATCTGGGAGCATTTCCGGCTCCGGCTCATACCGCCGGATCGGCGGCAGCTCGGAAAGCCGCTGTGCGCAATATTTGACCAGCGCATCGGTGCCGTGCGCGATCGGCGCCATCAGCGGGAAATACGCATACCCGCGCTGTGCCATCGCCGCGGCAAACGCCGCCGCCTGCTCATCGGTCGCCAGATCGCATTTATTGCCCGCGACGATCATCGGACGGGAGGCAAGGTCGGGATTGAACTTGCGCAATTCGTCATTGATGGTATCAAAATCCGCCAGCGGGTCGCGTCCCTCACTGCCGGACACATCGACAATATGCACCAGCAGTCGGCAACGCTCCACGTGCCGCAAAAAGGCGTGCCCCAGCCCGACCCCCTCGCTGGCACCCTCGATGACACCGGGAATGTCCGCCATCACAAAGGAAACGCCCGGGGCGGGACGCACCACGCCGAGCACCGGCGTGATGGTGGTGAAATGATAGTTGGCGATCTCCGGCTTTGCCTCGCTGACCACCGAAATGAGGGTGGATTTGCCCACATTCGGGAAGCCGACCAGACCGACATCCGCCAACAGCTTAAGCTCCAGCCGTATCTCCTTTTCCTCCCCCGGGACACCGGGCTTGGAAAAGCGCGGCACCTGCCGGGTCGCGGTGGCAAAATGGCTGTTGCCCCATCCGCCGCGTCCGCCGCGCGCCGCCACAAACGGCTCGTCGTCGGAGATGTCCGCGATCAGCCGTCCGGTCTCATTATCATACAGAAGCGTTCCGCGCGGTACCCGCACAACGCAGTCCTGCCCCGCTTTGCCGAAGCAACGCTTGGCACCGCCGTTTTCGCCCCGGGTGGCGACATATTTGCGCTGATAGCGGAAATCCGCCAGCGTATTCAGCCCATCATCGGGCACGAACAGCACACTGCCGCCCCGACCGCCGTCGCCACCGTCCGGGCCGCCCGCCGCCACATATTTTTCGCGGTGGAACGATACCGCGCCGTCGCCGCCGTCCCCCGCCTTGATTTTTATGATCGCTTTATCGACGAACATTTCTGTCGCCTCCCTTGATAAAGAAAAAGGCTGTCGCACATTTCGTGCAACAGCCTCGTGTCAGTTACTGTTTCGCGTAAACACTGACGCACTTGCGATCCTTGCCCATACGCTCGAACCGCACCACACCGTCCGTCAAGGCAAACAGCGTGTCATCGGAGCCGATGCCGACGTTGGTGCCGGGATGAATGTGAGTGCCGCGCTGCCGCACCAGGATATTGCCGGCGAGGACGAACTGTCCGTCCGCGCGCTTGACGCCGAGACGCTTGGACTCGGAATCGCGACCGTTCTTGGTAGAACCGACGCCCTTCTTATGAGCGAATAACTGGATATTGACTCTCAACATAGTGGATTACACCTCCGTAGTCGTTAATTGTACCCGATCCGGGTACTGTTCGTGCAATGCCTCGATATGCATCCGGAAGCCCGATAATATCGGCTGTGCCGCATCCATGTCACCGCTGACGGTAAGCTCCATTCTTCCGTCCGATACCGCGGTATCGGTGGGAAGCATCAGCACATCCGTGAGGGTGTTGGCGGCCATATAGGCGGCGGAGGAAACAGCGGCGCAAATGATATCGTTGCCCACCGTACCCGCTCCCGCGTGACCGGTGATGCAAAAGCCGCACAACTGCCCCTGCCGTGACCGATATTCGATCCGTATCATAATCAGGCGTTGATGGTGTCGATCTGCACCTTGGTATAGGGCTGACGATGTCCCATCTTACGGGAACTGCTCTTTTTGGGCTTGTAGGTGAAGACGGTGATCTTCTTGCCCTTGCCGTTTTTCAGAACATGAGCGGTCACGGTAGCTCCCTCGACATACGGAGCGCCGACCTTGAGACCCGCATCGTCCTGCAAAGCGATCACCTTGTCGAAGGTGACGGAGGCGTTTTCAGCCGCATCCAGCTTTTCAATGTACAGAGTGTCACCGTTCTGTACCTTGTACTGCTTGCCGCCGGTTTCAATGATTGCGTACATAGGCGTACCTGCCTTTTCTTATAGACTCGCTGCACTCGGGCGTACGGCAAAAGCCGTTGCTTGTGCTCAAAAATGAGCGCCCGGCACACGCGGCAACGGATATTGTAGCATATCCCTTGCGGCTTGTCAACTGTTTTTTATTTCTTATTTAAGATTTGCTGTACATTCTCGTTTTTTATAAAATGTACATCCTCGTTTTTTATAAAACCTCTTGCTATATTTTCGGTTTTGGAGTAATATATTGGATTAGTAACGAAAGGACAGTGAACCGTACTCTATGATAGTCATTCATACAAAAAAAGGAACGTATCGGTTGCGTACACAGCCGGTGCTGATCGCCGCGCTTTTGCTGATCTTTCTGCTGGTATTGCTGATCGTGTTCATCACGAAACCCGGCAGTGAAAAAGGAGAGAGCGATATAGAAACCGAGCCGACCGAGGCGGTCATCACGACCGCCTCCCCCACTGCGGCAGAGCCGGTGACCACCGCGCCGACGGTCGCTGTGACCGAAACGGCGAAAAAGACCGCCCCGACCAAGGTCGTTACCCCCACCGCCGCACAGCCGACCTCCGCCGTCAGCGCCGGCGGCGCAGTCGATCCCGCAACCGGGCGGACACTGCTGCAATACGACACCACCGGGCGCTATGTGCAGGCGACCAACTACCCCGATGGGCAAGCCGTCCCGTGGCAGCTCATCCTCATCAACGACTGGAACCCATTGCCCGCCAACTACGAAAAGACCGTCTCGCTGGTCGCCGTCGGCAACAATCAGCGCGGTGACAGCCGCATCCTAACCGACCTCAAGGCGATGCTTGCCGCCGGCTCGGCTTACGGCATCGGTGTGCAGTCCGGCTACCGCGCCGCCAACGTGAAGGACCTGCAGGATACCTTCACCGCCGAGAACGG
>CALDHV010000123.1 GCA_937902305.1 uncultured Clostridia bacterium | reverse complement strand
TTTTGATTTGCATATATAAATTGAGCGCCCGAATTGATAAGAATTGGGATTTAAAATAATTTCACCATCTTTAATAACTGTATTAATAGATTCCATAACGGTGTTATTGGCTGGCGGGTCAAATATTACACGGGTACGCATAGCCACAAGAGTTTTCACAGACTCGAGCTTTGTTACATCATCGCCATAATAATCAGACCATGTAGCAGTATTGTCCGTTATTGTAAATGGTGCTTCACCATGCGGGCCGATTCCACTCTGCCACATTCTAGCGAACACAGTGTTGACGGCCATAATAATATCTGTATCGAAGTCTGTGTCGTCAGAACTTATGCCAACCATTTTTTTAATAGGATATATGGGGTGCGGAAAAACCACCCTCATCAATCTGCTGATGCGCTTCTACGACGTCACCGGCGGCGCAGTCAGCGTGGACGGCACCGACATACGCGCGGTATCCCGCCACAGCCTGCGCGCCGCCTACGGGATGGTGTTGCAGGATACCTGGCTACGCCGGGGAACGGTGCGCGAAAACCTGCTGTTCGGCAAGCCGGACGCGACCGAGGAGGAAATGATCCTTGCCGCGCAGGCGGCATACGCCCACAGCTTCATCACCCGTCTGCCGCAGGGCTACGACACGGTGCTGACCGAAGGCGGCGGCGAGTTGTCCGCCGGACAGCGGCAGCTACTCTGCATCGCGCGGGTGATGCTCTGCCGCCCGCCGATGCTGTTGCTGGATGAGGCGACCTCCTCCATCGACGCCCGCACCGAGCAGAAGATCCAGGCGGCATTTGACCGGCTGATGGCGGGGCGCACGGCGTTTATCGTCGCCCACCGGCTTTCCACCGTGCGGCAGGCGGATGTCATCCTCGTTATGCGAGATGGCAAAATCATCGAGCAGGGCGACCATAACTCGTTGTTGAGGCAGGAAGGCTTTTACGCACAGCTGTATGAAAGCCAATTTGCCCCGGCGGAATAAAAGCGATTTTATGCGAATATAGTAGAAAAAAGGGTAGTTTCTTAACATTTTTCGAATATTTCGGATTTACCTCTTGCAATATTTGACAAAGTGTGGTAAAAATGGTATTTGTAGAAGAAATGGTTTTTCTGTTCCTTTTGCGAAGAAAAGCTTTGCCGCAAGAGGCGAAAGGAGTGTCCTGTCTTATGACAAAAAATCAGTCCGTTCTTGACTGGGTGGAGGAAAAGCGTCAGCTCGTCTGCCCCGACAAGGTAGTTTGGATAGACGGTAGCGAGGAACAGCTGGAGAAAATCCGCCGGCTCGCCGTCGAATCCGGCGAAATGATCAAGCTCAATGAGGAAAAGCTCCCCGGGTGCTATCTGCACCGCACCAAGCCGAATGACGTGGCGCGGGTGGAGGATCGCACCTTCATCTGCTCCCGCAAGGAGGAGAATGCCGGCCCCACCAACCATTGGTGCGACCCGCAGGAGATGTATAAAAAGCTGTACGACATCGCGCGGAACAGCTATAAGGGACGCACGATGTATATTATCCCGTTTTCGATGGGCCCCATCGGCTCGCCCTTGGCAAAGATCGGTATCGAGATCACCGATTCCAAGTATGTCGTGCTGAATATGGCGATTATGACCCGCGTCGGGCAAAAGGTGCTGGACACCCTCGGTGACAGCAACGACTGGGTGCGCGGCTTCCACGCATCCTGCGACATCGACCCCGAAAAGCGGTATATCTGCCAATTCCCGGAGGATAACGCCATTATCTCGGTCAACTCCGCCTACGGCGGCAATGTCCTGCTCGGCAAAAAATGCTTTGCCCTGCGCATCGCCTCTTATCAAGGCTGGAAAGAGGGCTGGATGGCGGAGCATATGCTCATCCTCGGACTGGAAAATCCGCAGGGCGAGGTGCGGTATATCGCGGCGGCGTTCCCGTCCGCCTGCGGCAAGACCAATCTGGCCATGCTCATCCCGCCGGAGTACCTGCGCGAAAAGGGCTACAAGATCTGGACGGTCGGCGACGACATCGCGTGGATGCGCATCGGCGCGGACGGTCGGCTGTACGCCATCAACCCGGAGAACGGCTTCTTCGGCGTTGCGCCCGGCACCAACGCTCACTCGAACTTTAACGCCCTGCAATCCACCAAAAAGAACACCATCTTCACCAACGTCGCCCACGATCTGAGCGACAACACCGTCTGGTGGGAGGGGCTCAACAAAGACCTGCCGCAGAACGCCATCGACTGGAAGGGCGAAAAGTGGGATGCCGCCAAGTTTGACAAGGCGGATAAATCCACCTGCGCGGCGCATCCGAACTCCCGCTTCACCGCGCCGGCGGTCAACTGCCCCTGCATTTCCGAGGAGTTTGACAAGGGCGCCGGTGTACCGATCTCCGCGATCGTTTTCGGCGGTCGCCGTGCCAAGTGCGCCCCGCTCGTTTATCAGTCCCGCGACTGGGTGAACGGCGTGTTCATCGGCTCTGCGATGGCGAGCGAAACGACCGCCGCCGCCGCGGGTGCGGTCGGTGTCGTCCGCCGCGACCCGATGGCGATGCTCCCCTTCTGCGGCTATCACATGGGGGACTATTTCCGCCATTGGCTGGAGATGGGCAACAAGCTCGGCGACAAGGCGCCGAAGATCTTCAATGTCAACTGGTTCCGCACCGATGACGACGGCAACTTCATCTGGCCGGGCTTCGGCGACAATATGCGGGTGCTCAACTGGATCATCGACCGTTGCGAGGGCAAGGCGGATGCCACCGAAACGCCCATCGGCTATGTGCCGAAGCCGGAGGACATCGACCTGACCGACCTCGATATGGACATTGACACGCTCCGGGGCATCCTCACCGTCGATCACGATGTGTGGGCTAAGGAAGCCGCCGAGATCGAGGAGCATTACAAAAAGTTCGGTGACCGGCTCCCGCAGGAGCTGCGCGAACAGCTCGCCACACTTCAGCAAAAGCTCGGATAAAACCTATGATATAAAAGACGGACGGTCAGCAACGCTGACCGTCCGTTTCTCATTTCCCCAATTCCTCAATAATATATGCGATGGCGTTTTCGGTGCAGGCGGGGGCGATCCGATCCGCCACCTGCCGCACCGTCGGAAGCGCATTCGCCACCGCGTAGCCGATATCCGCATAGCGGATCATCGACACATCGTTTTCATAATCTCCGACCGCCACCACCGTATGGATGGAGCGATCCGTCTGCCGCAATGCGCGCAGTGCCTCCGCCTTGCCGCTGTCGCGGGCGTGGATCTCCACCCCGGTAGCCCAACTGCGGTCTACGGCGACGGTATCGCCATAGACCGCGCGCACCCGCTCTTCCATAAAGAGCGCGTGCGGCTCGGTATCCATCCCGTACACCACCTTGAAGGGCTTCTCCCGCAACGCGGCGAGAATCTCGCCGCCGGTGTGAGCATCGCCGGGCACCGACGTCTGCAAATGATGCACGCGCAGATTGTCAATAAACGGGCGGAACATCCGAAACGCCTCCCACGCGACGCGACACTCCGATGCGTTCATCGGCCTCCGCCACAGCGGGCAGGCGTGCTTGACATCCCATATCAGCGTGCCATTGAGCGCAATCATCCGGTCAAAGGGAATGCCGGCGCACCGCTCAATGGCAAAGGCAGGCGCCCGCCCGGTCGCCGGGAGGAATGTCCCGCCCTCCGCCGCAAATGCTTGCAGAGCGCGGATGTTTTCCTCGCTGACACAGCCGCCCGCCGCCAGTGTGCTGTCAAAATCCGACGCCAGCAAAATACCGCTGTATTTCCCGCTCATCCGATGTCCTCGTTGCTTTCCTCCAGTACCTCCAGCGCCTCGCCGTCGGTGAGATTGGTCACCCCCGCCAGCTTGCGCTGGATCTGCCGCGTCCGTACCCCGACCAGCTTATCCAGCTCGCTGTTCGCCTGCTCAAGGCGTTGCTGTGCCGCCTGCACGACCGACCCAAACTTGTCAAACTCGGTCTTGACCGCGCCGAGCACCTTCCATACCTCGCCGGAGCGCTTTTGTATCGCCAGCGTGCGGAAGCCCATTTGCAGGCTGTTGAGCACCGCCGCCATCGTGGTCGGCCCGGCGATATTGACATGGTACTCCCGCTGAAGCGTTTCGATCATCCCGCGGCGCACCACCTCAGCGTACAAGCCCTCGATCGGCAGAAACATAATGCCGAAATCGGTGGTATGCGGCGGATCGAGATATTTGTCGCGGATGTCCTTGGCAAAGCTGCGGATGCGCTGCTCCAGCACACTGCCCGCCGCCTTGACCCGCTCCGGATCGCCCGCTTCATAAGCGTCGAGTAGCTGCTCGTAGGCATCGGCGGGGAACTTCGCGTCGATCGGCAGCCACACCGTACCGTCATCGCTCCCGGGCAGACGTACCGCGTATTCGACGACATTCGTGCTACCGGGCTTCGTTTTGACATTCGCCTCATATTGCTCCGGCGACAGGATCTGCTCCAGGATCGCTCCGAGCTGGATCTCCCCGAGCACGCCGCGGGTCTTGACATTGGATAGTACCTTTTTCAGGTCGCCGACCCCGCTCGCCAGCGTTTTCATCTCGCCCAGCCCGGTATATACCTGCTCCAAACGGTCGTTGACCAGCTTGAAGGACTGGCTGATGCGGTCGTTGAGTGTTTTTTGCAATTTTTCGTCCACCGTCTGCCGCATCTGCTCCAGTTGATCGTGATTTTCCTGCCGGATGCCGGTCATCTGCGTCCCGATTTCTTTGCGGATGTTTTCGAGCGCCTCGGTGGTCGCGGTGGCGGCGTTACCCTGCGCCGTCAACAGCGTTTGGGTCATACTCTGCACGCTTTCCCGGATATTCTGCGCGCTTTCTTGCCGACTGGCACGCTGTTCCGCGGTCAGCTCGGTTTGCAGGCGGGAGAGCCTGTCCTCCAGCAGACGCGCCTGCGTCCCGTCGTCCTGCCGACGACGCAATGCCGCCAGCTGTGCGACGGCAACGATCAGCAAGCCGATGATGACCACCGCCAGCCCGATGAGAATATAGTCGGTCATTTTACGTCCCCCTTATATGGTGGTGTCGTCCTCGTCGTCCCCCTGTGTACGGCGGGAGAACTGCCGCAATTCCTGCTCGCTGTACTGCTTCGGCAGGTCGGTCGTTTCCGCCGGCGGCATTACCGCGTCGGTGAAGATCGGCTCCTCTGCCGGGGCGGCGGTATCCTCGATCTCCAGACCGAGATCCAGCCGTTTTTGCTTGTCCGCATCGGGATTTTCCTTGTAATACGGGTCGATCATCAGCTTTTTGACCGTCGGGAAGATGGCAAACTGGATCAGCAACGAGCGGAAGCCGGGCACGAGCAACAGCGCGGGGATCAAGATGAACACGGCGCCCTGCGGCACCAGCACCATCAGCCCGCCGATCAGCCCGTACAGCAGAATGAGCACACCGGAGATGAGCAGGTTGGCTTTCAGCCCCGCCATCGAAAAGATCATCGCGTTGCGGTAGATCTTGCGGATGCTCAGCTGAAATGTGACCACCAAAAACGGGATATAGTATTTCATAAAGGTGAACAGCACATACCCCAGCAGAGTACAGCCGATCACGATCTGGTCGGTGAGCTTGAGGGTCATCGGCGTGGCACCGGTGGTGTCTACGCCGAACAGCCCGTACAGCTCCGGCATCAGCCCGAACAGATAGAAAAAGAGATTATACAGCAAAATGCCGGTGACGATTTGGTTGATCAGCCCGCAGATCAACGCCTGCTTACGGTTTTTGCGGATCGTATCGAAGAAATCCTCCCGCACAAACGCGTGCTTTTCCCGGGAAAAGGCGCGGGTGATATAGGTCAGCCCGACATCCGCCCAGCCGCGCGTCACCAGCGGCAGGTTGACAAACAAAAACAGCACACCCGCCCAAATGAGGTTCCAGAACTTGCGCCCGTATACCTCAAAGAACACCACGAACGGGCGCTTTTTCGGCCCGTTTTTGTTGACACCGGGGCCCTCTTTTGTCACATCCAAAAATCCAAACAGTCCAGCCACAGACACTTTCCCTTTCTTTTTATAAAATCACAGCAGCCGCGCAAACATGGTACGCAACAAGACCTCTGCCAAGCCCGCCGCCGCGCCGACCGCCAGAAAGATCAGATACCGCAGGCAATACAGCCGGAAAAGCGGCCACAGCACCGTCGAGGTGCTCCCGGCGGGTTCGCGCGCCGA
Source organism: uncultured Clostridia bacterium (assembly GCA_937902305.1). Classification (GTDB taxonomy): domain Bacteria; phylum Bacillota; class Clostridia; order Oscillospirales; family Acutalibacteraceae; genus UBA5905. The sequence goes on along the minus strand of CALDHV010000123.1, from coordinate 7,631 downwards.
CACCGGCAAAAGCTGTCGCGTCAGCCGCACTGACAAGCGCAAGCTTTCCGCCCCCGCCATCATCAGCACCGCCGCGTGCAGCAGACCCGACGGCAAAATCACCGCCACCACCGCCAGCACACCGCGCCAGCCTCCGGAGTAATAACACGCCTCGGTCAAGCCGAAGCCGGCACCGTATATGAGCGGCACCGCCAGCACAAACGGCACACCGCACGGCCACAGCCCCAGCAGAAACAGCACCGCCAGCCATACGGCGGTGGAAAAGCACGCGCTCACCCATTCCCGCAACGCCTCCCGCCATCCGGCGGTCACGCCGTGGGTTAAAAGCAACCGATCAAGCTCCGCATTGCCTGCAAAGCCGTGATATGCCGCGACGCCGACCACGGCACCCGCCAAAAACAGCCCAACAAACAAAAACAGGCGTCGGTTATTGCCGAAAAATGTCTGCCATTCCCGCCGACGGCGACGATTGACCATCCTTCTCATCTTGTCCACTCCTTTCTCTCTATGCTATGCACGAGAAAGGGGGAAAAGAACAAAGCAGGGCAAGCCACCGGCCTGCCCTGTCCGTTTTCAGCGATGTCGCCGGTTGACGCCCAAAATACCGCCGAGCGCACCTGCCACCAGCATCATCCCCGCCTTGACGGCGGCAAAGCCGATGCCGACACCGGCATAATGCAATAAGCCCGCCGCCAGCACCAGCAGATACAGCACCGATCCGCAAAGCGCCCCTAACAGCAGACCGTTCTGCCGCGCGAGCCGCGCCGCGACCAGACCGGCAAGAAAACTGCCGACCGCCGCCGCCGCCACCGCCATCGGCATCACTGCCCGGCGCGGGATCTCCGCGTGCTGTAAAACCAATGTCATCAACAGCATCACCGCCGTGCAGGCGATGATGCCGACCGCCGTCCCGATCAGCAGCGGGCGCACCCACTGCCGCATCACGGGCGACGGTTCAGCCGTATGTTTCATCGTGATACCCTCCCGTCAACAAAACCTATCAAAAGATATGACGGAAATCCCGGGATTATTCACGATCAAATATCGTCATCGTCGTCGTCATCGTCCTCGACCGTTTCGTCGTGCTTGGTCGTGACCGTCTGGATCGCCGTCTTGACAAAGGTGATCTTGGTGCGGTCGGAGCCGGTCTCGATGGTGACGGTGTCCTCCTTGATGCTGACCACACGGCCGCAAACGCCGCCGATGGTAATAAGCTCATCCCCGACGCGCAGGCTGTTGCGCATCTTTGCCTCTTCCTTCTGCTTCTTCTGCTGCGGGCGGATGAGCATAAAGTACATCAGCACCACGATCAGCACCAGCGGGATCAGCGAGGGGAGCATCCCCAAGATACTGCCGCCCTTTGTTGCCGCCGCCGCTGTGGTCTCCACAGCCGGGTCTAAATACTGAAAAGCTACCATAGAATTATCCTCCGTTTTCATTATAGAATACTTTTTTATTATAACGGGTCTTTTGAAAAAGTGCAAGCCCCGTTTTTCACTTTGCCGAAAAATTAACAGTTTATTTACGCATAGCGATGCTCCGTCTTGATGACCGCGAACACCCGCTCCTCCCGCTGATGGATACGCTCCCGCACCATACGTGCCAGCGCATCCTTTTCGCGGCAATCAAACGGCACCACCATATCGAAGATGACATTGGTGTGGCTGTCACCGTGTACCACGCGGAAATCGTGCAGAGTCAGCCGCTCATCCACCTCGAAAAGCACCGCCGTCGCCATTTCGCGCAGGCGACCGGTCTCCGGATCGTCGGTATCGACCGGGTCGGTGTGGATACAGCTGATAATGTGAAACTTCTCCGCCAGCTCATATTCGACACAGTCCACGATGTCATGGCTGACCAAAACATCCTGCTTGACCGGCACCTCGGCGTGGAGCGACACAAATATCCGTCCGGGACCGTAGTCGTGCACCATCAGGTCGTGCACACCGACGATGCCCTCGTGCGCCATCACCGTTTCCTCGATCGCGTCAACTAGCTCCGGATCGGGCTTTTGCCCGAGCAGAGGGGAAACCGTTTCGCGGATGACCGAGAAGCCCGACCACATCACGAACAGCGACACCGCCAAGCCCACATAGCCGTCAATGACCCATCCGGTACGCCAGCTCACCAGCGACGAGATCAGCACGACCGCCGTGCAAATGACGTCGTTGCGGCTGTCCACGCCGGATGCGACCAGCGCATCCGAGCGGATGGTGCGCCCCATCTTTTTGTAAAACGCCGCCATCCACAGCTTGACCGCAACCGCGACCGCCAAAATGACCGTCGTCAGGATGCCGAACTCCGCCGGTGCCGGATGCATGATCTTATCAAACGCACTGCGCGCCAGCTCAAAGCCCGCCAAAATGATCAGCACCGCGACCCCCATCGCGGACAGATATTCCCACCGCCCGTGGCCAAACGGATGGTCGTCATCCGCCGGGCGATTGGACAGCCGGAAGCCGAGCAGGGTCACGATAACCGATCCGGCATCCGACAGGTTATTGAACGCATCCGCCACGATCGCCAGACTGCCGGACAGCAAGCCTGCCAACAGCTTGACGGCAAACAACAGCAGATTGCACCCCAGCCCGGTGAAGCCGGCGACCTGCCCGTAGGCATACCGCACACCGGCATCCTCGGTATTGTCCGCGTCCTTGATAAACAGACGCACCAAAAGCTTTGTCATTATTTCCTCCTCATACCCTGCGATTGTAGATAGATTGCAGATAGGTCACGACACCGTCCTCCGCATTGGACGGTATCACCTGATCCGCCGCCGCCTTTGCCTGCTCACTGCCGTTGCCGACGCAGACGGCAAGCTCCGCGACCCGGAACGACGGGATGTCGTTCGCGTTGTCGCCGAACACCACCACCCGATCGGCATCGGTTATACGGCGCAGCCGCTCGATGCCGCGATCCTTTCCGGCATCCTCGCGGGAAACCTCCAAAAACCAGTTATCCTCGTGATACAAGTCCCGATACAGCGTCCGGCGGATGCCCGGCACCGCGTCCAGGCGGTCGAAGATCCGCTGCTGCTCATCGTGCGTCCCCTGCGAGCTGAAAAAGATCGCCGGACTGCTTTTGAGGTGCGACACCTCGTGATAGAACCGACCGAAGGTTCGCCCGTCCGGAGCGACCCGCTCGGCAAGCCCGCGCTCATACGGGCGAAGCCCGGTGTAATAGATATGCACCTCGTTACCGCGCCGTCGGTATAATTGCGGCGTTCTGCCCTCGGCGGCAAACGCCTCCAGCACGGCGCGCACCGTGTCCGCGCCCATCTCGCAGCAATACAGGATGCGGCGACGGTACAGATCATACTGCAACACCCCACCGAGCAGGATCAGCGGCAGGCGAAAGCGTATCTGCCCAAGCTGTAAAAGCTCGACCCCAATGGTGCCACGCGCGGTAGCCACCGACAGCAGCATCCCCCGCCCGATCAGACGGTTGAGCGTCTCGATGGCAAAGGGGGACAGCGTTTGATCGTCCCGCAGAAGCGTGCCGTCCAGATCGGTCACATACAGCGTACGCCGTCCGCGCTCGATGGCGCGGAAAACGAACTGGAAATACGCCGTGCCATAGTGGTGGAAGGAGCGGTCGGCAAGCATCGCAGTCAGCTCCTCCGGCGTGACCCACTTGACCGCGGCGACCTCCTCCTTTTGCAGGCGCAGGGAGGTTGGGTCAATATCCCGGTAAAGAAGCCAGATGTCGGTAAACGAATTGCGCCGCCGCATCCTGCCGCCGTAGACCAGCTCGCCCGGCTCGGTGCGGATGCTCAATTCCTCCAGCAGCTCCCGCCGCGCCGCGTTTTCGCTCGTTTCACCCGAAATGGCACTGCCGCTATTCGCCGCCCATACACCCGGCATCAGCCGCAGATGCGGCGCGCGCCGCTGAATGAGGATGCGTCCCTTGCCGTCCACGATCCATATATGCTCGACCAAGTGATACTGTCCGTCCCGGAGCAGCTCCCCGCGAGTCATCGTCTTACCGGTAGGATGCCCGTTTTCATCCAAAAGATCCCATAATTCCGCCACGTGCATCACCTCTTTTTTCAAATAATCCCCTATTTTCTTCCAGTATATCATCTTTTCGGGCACGGCGCAAGGATTTTGCGTATTTTTCCCGCGCTGGCGGGTAAACTATCCCAAAATGTCAGCAAAGGAGTGTTCCGTATGAATATGTCGGATCGGGAATATGATCAGATGAGCCGTCGTGCCTCCCCCGCCTCGCCGGTGGGAACGGACTGTCTGCACGCTTTTTTGGTCGGCGGGCTGATATGTGCTCTCGGCGAGTGCATTTTCGCGCTGGTATCGGCGGGCGGGCTGGACGAAAAAACCGCTCGGATGACGGTATCGGTGGTGCTGATCTTTGTCGCGGCATTGCTGACCGGGTTGCGTGTTTTTGACAATATCGCCAAGTTTGCCGGTGCGGGAACGCTGGTACCGATCACCGGCTTTGCCAATTCCATCGCCGCCCCGGCGGTGGAATTCAAAACCGAGGGCTTTGTCCTCGGTCTGGGCGCAAAAATGTTCATCATCGCCGGCCCGGTGCTGGTATACGGTACGACCGCCAGCGTGCTGTACGGGCTGATCTATTGGCTCGTGCAAATGGTAAGGTAGGTATTCGCGAGCGTGCGCCCGCGCGGTGCGTCGGGGACGCCGCACCCTACTCCACTCTCCACTCTCCAAACTTTGATACAATCCTTGACACGCCACGCAAATCGCGGTATACTGTTCCCAACGAATTGAAAGGGGACGGTTAATGATGAAAATGGATCGTATCGAGCGGATGGCAGACTACGCCATCCCGCATTTGGATGTGCTGGAGGCGTTTATGCACCGCGCCGACATCGACACGCTGGAGCCGGGCAAATACGCGCTCGATTCCGGTTGCAAGGTATCGGTGATCACCTACGACAGTAAACCGGAGTCGAAAATGGAGGCGCATCGGCAGTATATTGATGTGCAGGTGTTGCTGGAGGGTGAGGAAACAGTGCTGTACGCGCCGATCGAATACGGTACCCCCGCCACCGAGTATAACCCCGAAAAGGACGTGCAGTTCTACACCGCGCCCGACGCACGGGTGTCCCGCGTGCGTCTCACCGCCGGCAATTTTATGGTGTTCTACCCGGCGGATATGCACGCCCCCAACCTTGCGGACGGCTACCCCGTCACCCATAACCGCAAGCTGGTCTTCAAAATCCCGGTCAACGACTGATATGCGAATGAAAAGAAAATTATTTTGCCTTTTTCTTGCGGCGCTGTTTCTCCTGACCTGCTGTTCCTGCCACTCCGGAGGTGAGCCGGGCGAGGCTTCCTCCATGGCGGGAGCGACCGCTTCGACCGCCGGTCGGTCGAAGCTGAGCAAGGCAACGCGGAAAACCGCCGCCACAACGATCAAAGGCGCGTCTAAAACCGAAAAAACGACCGTTTCCGCCGGGACAACGGACGACGATGACCGCGGCGCGGGCACGGATGTCAAAGCAAAGGAGAAACGCACGATGGATCTGTCGGAATATTCCAAAATATGGGCGGCGGAGTTTGACGACCCCGATGAGCTGAAAACGCTGTTTGTGACCAATGCCGACCATATGAATCCCGGAAAGGGAAGCAATCTCTCTGTCAGCGAGGATCAAAACCACATCTATGTGGAGAATAGCGAGCTGGTGCTCCGGCTGACCGACAACGGCGACGGCACCTATGTTGCCCCGCGGTCGGTGTCCACCACCGATAAGATGTCGTTTCGCTACGGCTATCTCGAAATGCGCGCCATGGTGCCGTATCAGGAGGCGGCATGGCCGTCCCTCTGGCTGAAGGCCGACAAAAATCTGCACCGCTCCGACAGCCGGAGCGAGATCGACATTTTCGAGGTCTTCGGCTCGCAGGACACCTGCGTTCCCAATCTACATAAGCATTTGTGGGATCAGTCCGGCACCATACAGATCTCCAACAAGGGCAATTACCAAGGCAGACGCGGCTTCACCTTCCCCGATAAAAAGGGATTGAGCACGCAATACCACACCTACGGCTTTGAGTGGACATCGAAATATATGGCGTTTTATGTGGACGGCGAATGGTACTACAAGGTGTCCATCAAGGAATCGGACGATTATTGTCCCGACAAACAGCCCGGTATGGACTGCTTCCGCGACTATCACTATATCTGCCTCAATAACTGGCTGATGAATATGCGCGGGGAATACACCCCCGAGCAGGGCGGCTATTTCCCCGCGGAATACCGCATCGACTACATCCGGCTGTATCAAAAGGATGACGGTGCCTCCGTCATCAAGATATACAAATAAACAAAACAAAAAGCGGCTTGTGGTTGACAAGTCGCTTTTTTGTCGGTATACTGACAGACGAAAGACCCCGTCTTTCCAAAACCGTCCGAAAAGGAGCGATAATTATGGCAAATGAGTTCAGCAAGCTCGTGAACGAAAAGCACGGGCGCAAACTGGTGTGGCACGATGAGTTCGAGGGCAATGCGCTCGATATGGACAAGTGGTGCTTCGTCCGCACTATGGGCGCCGCCGACCGCGATTATGATAATTCCGACAAGCACGTGCGCGTCGAGGACGGCAACCTGCATCTGATGGTGTGGCCGAGCGACAAAGAGGGCATCAACTATTCGCTCCCCGAGGGCGTGACCACCAAGCATACGATGAACTTCAAATACGGCTATCTTGAGATGTGCGCACGGGTGCCGTTCCGCCACGGCGCGTGGCCGTCCTTTTGGATGCAGAGCTGCACCCCGTTCCAAAAAGCCGACTATATGGCGGAAACCGATATTTTCGAGATCTTCTCCAACCCGCAGGACGTGGTCGCCAACATCCACAAGTGGGGGCAGGGCAAGCACGTGATGGTGGACGGCGTGGAGGGTAGCTCCATCCGCTACTACCGCTTTGAGGATCACGAGAACCTCAACAACGAGTTCCACACCTACGGCTTCGAGTGGGACGAGCACGATATGCGGTTCTATGTGGATGACCACCTCTTCTGCACCCTGCACGTCGATGAGCGCGGCGAGTTCGGCACGAACGACCTGCCCGGCATGGACGGCTTCCACGACCCCGCCTTTGTCATCCTCAATAACGAGATTTTCTCCCCCGGCAGCTCGTGGCACGTGGATGACTGGATCCTGACCGATGCCGACCCGATGCCGATCGACTACTACATCGCGTCGATGCGGCTGTATCAAAAAGAGGGCGAGGAGATCTATCTGAAAGACGAGATCGCCGCCGAAGCCGCCAAGAAGCAAGCGTAAATCTCAACGCCGGAGCACAACCGTGCTCCGGCATTTCGATAGAAAAGGAGAATCTGCGATGAGCGATACCATTGCCGCCATTTCCACCCCGCCGGCACCTGCCGGACTGGGGGTGGTGCGTCTGTCGGGCGACGACGCGATCACGATCGCGGGACGGGTCTTCCGCCCCGCCGATCCCGCGCGCCGTCCCGAAAGCTTGCCCGGCTACGCCGCCGCCTACGGCTACGTCGGCGATGAGGACGGGCGCATCGACGATTGTGTGGCGCTGGTATTCCGCGCGCCGCACAGCTATACCGGCGAAAACACAGTGGAGCTGTCCTGCCACGGCGGACTGTATCTGCTCGGGCGGGTACTGCGGGCGTGTTTGG
>CALDHV010000122.1 GCA_937902305.1 uncultured Clostridia bacterium | reverse complement strand
CTTGTCGAAAGGCGCGTGGTCCATGCTCGCCCTGAGCGCGTAGGAGACTTCCTCTTCGCAGGACCCCTTCTTTTCCTTGAGGTCATAGACGAAATGGGCGGTGTAGGTATCCGTCCACAGATGACGGCGCACGGAGAACAGCTTGGAATCGTCAGCATTCAGGAGGCTTTAGCAAAAGCAGAAGAAGCAAGATTAAAAATTCCGCTGCCTAGACCTTTGAAGATAGAAGACGAATCCAGATTATCCGAAGCCCAAGATGATATACCATCCCAGGCGTCTGAAAAGAAGCTGCCGATATCGTCGGCTGCCCCATGATCGCCGAAAGCCCCGTAAACCTGGAGTGCAAGGTGACACAGATCATCCACCTCGGCTCCCACGATATGTTCATCGCCGAGATCGTCGGCGCCGACATTGACGAAACGCTTATCGACAAGAGCGGGAAGCTCCACGTCGAAAAAGCCGATCTTGTCGCTTATTCCCACGGGGACTATATAAAGCTCGGCAAAAAGCTCGGCGATCTGGCGCTTGTGATCTGCGGCATCATTTTCGTGATCGGTCTGTTCGACCATATTAAATTCCTCGAGATCTTTATGACGTCGGTCTCTCTCGCCGTCGCCGCGATCCCGGAGGGACTGCCGGCGATCGTGACCATCGTGCTGTCGCTCGGCGTACAGCGGATGGTCAAAAAGAACGCCATTATCCGCCGTCTGCCGGCGGTCGAAACGCTCGGCAGTGCGTCGGTGATCTGCTCGGACAAGACCGGCACGCTGACCCAAAACCGGATGACCCTGCGCCGCGCCTTTGTGGCGCATCAGCTCGTCCCGCTTGACGGGGAAGCTCCGTCGGACTCGCTGTCATTGCTCATACAGCTCGCCTCGCTCTGCACCGATGCCACGCTGATAACAAATGAAAACGGCGACACCGTCGCGCTCGGCGACCCGACCGAAACAGCGATCCTCACCTACGGTGAGCAGATCAATATCCGCAAGGCGCATCTGCTGTTGGATATGCCGATCATCGGTGAGATACCGTTCGATTCGGAGCGCAAGCGGATGACCACCGTCCACCACACCGGGGAGAAGTTCCTGATCATCGTCAAGGGCGCACCGGAATCCGTCCTCCCCGTCTGTACCAACGGGCATCCCGAGGAGGCGGAGGAAGCCATCGGCAAAATGGCGCAGGAGGCGTTGCGGGTGCTGGCGGTCGCCTATAAGCTGGCAGACGAAGCGCCGGTGGACTATCTGCCGGAGGAAATGGAGCGGGATCTGACCTTCATCGGTCTGCTTGGTATGATCGACCCGCCCCGCCCGGAGGTCAAGGATGCGATCGCCGAATGTGATGCCGCGGGCATCCGCACCGTGATGATCACCGGCGACAATGTTGTGACCGCCGCCGCGATCGCCACCGAGCTCGGCATCCTGCATCCCGGTGAGCAAGCCATCACCGGGCAACAGCTCGATGAGCTGGACGACCTCGAGCTGGAGCATAATATCACAAAATACCGCGTTTACGCGCGGGTCACGCCCGCCGACAAGATCCGTATCGTCCGCGCATGGAAAAAGCGCGGCGAGGTGGTGGCGATGACCGGCGACGGCGTCAACGACGCGCCCGCGCTCAAAGCCGCCGACATCGGCTGTGCCATGGGCATCACCGGCACCGAGGTGTCAAAGGGTGCCGCCGATATGGTGCTGACCGATGACCGCTTTTCCACCATTGTGGCGGCGGTCAAGGAGGGGCGCGGCATCTACGACAATATCCGCAAGGCGATCCGCTTTTTACTCAGCTGTAATTTTGGTGAGCTGCTGACCGTCTTTCTGGCGATGCTGCTGTGGCACGAGGTGCCGATCTCCCCGGTACAGCTTTTGTGGCTCAATCTTGTCACCGACGGTCTGCCGGCGCTGGCGCTCGGTATGGAGCCGCCGGAAAAGGACATTATGCGCCGCGCCCCGCGCCGCCGGAACGAATCTCTGCTCCCCGGCGGGCTGATCGTCGAAACAGTCGGGATCGGTGTGCTGTTCGCGGCGCTGACACTGGTCGCTTATCGGCTCGGAATGAAGGCGGGCGGCGCAGAGTGGGCGCAGACCATGGCATTTTTCGTTTTGGCAGGCGGTCAGCTCGTCCACGCGTTCAATATGCGCTCGTCCCACTCGCTGTTTGCCGTCGGGATCGGCTCCAATCCATATATGCTCGGAGCATTCGGCGGGTCGTTACTGCTGTTGCTGGCGCTGTTATTGCCCGGCGTGCGGATGGTATTCGACATCACGCTGTTGCCTCCCGCCGTCATCGGTACGGTGATCGGTTTGTCCCTTATCCCGCTGGTCGGAATGGAATTATACAAGCTCATCCGTTGGCTTACCAAAAAGTAAAAGGAAAGGATAGCGCCTATGTTTGCCAGCCTGAAAAGTATGGGTCTGCACGGCATTGACGGCTTTATGGTCGAGGTCGAGGCGGATCTTTCTCAGGGTTTGCCCGGCTTTGATGTGGTCGGGTTGCCGGATGCGGCGGTACGCGAATCCCGCGACCGGGTACGTGCGGCGATGAAAAACGCCGGCTACACCTATCCGGTGAGCCGCATTCCCGTCAATCTCGCCCCCGCCGATGTCAAAAAAGAAGGGTCGGTCTATGACCTGCCGTTGTTGCTGGCATTGCTTTGCGCCAGCGGTCAGCTACGCGCCGACCTGACCCGCGCCGCCTTTGTGGGAGAACTGTCCCTGCAGGGAGCGGTGCGCCCGGTGCGCGGCGTATTGCCGATGACCATTGCCGCGCGTGACGCGGGCATCGCAGAGGTCTACGTGCCCGCTGAAAACGGCACCGAGGCCGCCGTCGTGGACGGCATCCGCGTCTATCCGGTCGAAACGCTGGATCAGCTCATCGCGCACCTCAACGAGCGCGCCCCGCTGACACCGCTCACACCGGCGGTCTTTGAGCAGGGCGCGGACGCGGGGCTGGCGGATTTTGCCGAGGTGATGGGACAGGATGCCGCCCGCCGCGCGATGGAGATCGCCGCCGCCGGATCGCATAATGTCCTGCTGATCGGGCCGCCCGGCTCGGGCAAGAGTATGCTGGCAAAGCGTCTGCCCTCCATTTTGCCGGATATGAGCCGGGAGGAAGCGCTGGAATGTACTAAGATTCACTCCATCGCCGGCACGCTCGGCAACGGCGTGGGGCTGTTGTCCTCCCGTCCGTTCCGTTCGCCGCACCACAATATCTCCCCGCAGGGCCTGGCGGGCGGTGGGATCACACCCCGCCCCGGCGAGGTGTCACTCGCGCACAACGGGGTGCTGTTTCTCGATGAATTGCCGGAGTTTTCCCGCACCGCGATGGAGTGCCTGCGGCAACCGCTGGAGGACGGGAAGGTCACCATTTCCCGCGTCAGCGCCTCCCTCTCCTACCCATGCTCCATTATGCTGGTCGCGGCGATGAATCCCTGCCCGTGCGGATATTTCGGGCATCCCACCCGCCGGTGCGTATGTTCGCCGCAGGCGGTACAGCACTATTTAAGCAAGGTATCCGGCCCGCTCCTCGACCGCATTGATCTGCACATCGAGGTGCCGCCGGTCGAGTATGAACAGCTTTCCGCCAAAAAGAAAGCCGAATCCTCTGCCGCTATCCGTCAGCGGGTCAATGCCGCGCGGCGGCTTCAGCAGGAGCGGTTCGGCAACAGCGGCATCGTCAGTAACGCCCGCATCCCCACCGGCAAGCTTAAGGAGTATTGCCCGCTGACCGATGCCGCCAACACCCTGCTCAAGGGCGCGTTTGAGCGTATGGGGCTGTCGGCGCGCGCCTACGACCGTCTGCTGAAGGTCGCCCGCACCATTGCCGACCTCGACGGAGCCGCTGTCATCGACACGCCTCACATCGCCGAGGCGATCCAGTACCGCAGTCTTGACCGCAAATACTGGCAAGGCGGGCAAAGCCGATGAAGGCGGACGAACGCATCACACGCCTGCGGAAAACGGCGATGGCGTTACCGCTGTTGCCGGGCGTGTATATTATGAAAAACGCCGCCGATGAGATCATCTATATCGGCAAGGCGAAAAAACTCAAAAATCGCGTGAGCCAGTACTTCGGCTCGGAAACAAACCACACAGAAAAGGTGCGGCAGATGGTCGCGCACGTCGATCATTTCGACTATATCGTGGTAGGCAGTGAGTTTGAAGCACTGGTGCTGGAATGCTCACTCATCAAGCAATACCGCCCGAAATACAACATTTTGCTCAAGGATGACAAGGGCTACCATTATATCCGGGTCTCCCCGCCGCCATATGCACGGCTGAGCGAGGCGCACCAGATCGCCGAGGACGGCGCGCGGTATATCGGCCCGTTTATGAGTAGCTATGCCGTCAAGCAGGCGGTAGACGAAGCCAACAAGATCTACGGGCTGTCCACCTGCGCCCGATCGCTCGCCTACGGTAAAAAGGGCGGCGAGCGCCCCTGTCTCAATCACCATATCGGGCAATGCTGTGCCCCCTGCTCCGGGCGGGTACGCCCAGAGGACTACGCCGAGCGGGTGGAGGCGGCGCTGGAGTTTCTAACGCAAGGAAGCGCCAAAACGATGGCATTGCTCGAACAGCGGATGGCGCAAGCCGCCGAAGCCCTCAACTTTGAGGAGGCGGCGCGTCTGCGCGACCGCATACGGGCGATCCGCCGTCTTGGTGACAAGCAAAAGGTCGTCCTTTCCCGCATCGAGGAGCAGGATGTCATCGCGCTGGCGCAGGGAAACGGGATGTCCTGCTTTGAGGTTTTCCGCTTCGTCGGCGGGCGGCTGTCGGATCGGGAGCATTTTCTGCTCGACGATACCGCCGACCCGACCGCGTTACGCACCGCGTTCCTGCAACGGTACTATTCGATGCGCGATCGCGTCCCGCCGCAGGTCACGGTGGACGGCGATGTGGAGGAACAGGAGCTGACCGAGCGTTTCCTCGGTGAAAAAGCCGGGCGACGGGTGCATATCATCCGCCCGCAGATCGGCGAGCAGGCAAAGCTGGTCGAAATGTGCCGCGGTAATGCCACCGAGCGCATCGCCCAGCAGGTCGGTATGACCGGGCGCGAGGCGACCGCACTGGAGGACATCCGACAGCTCCTCGGGATGGAAAGCACCCCGTCGTATATTGAATGTTATGATATATCCCACACCGCCGGCACCGACAATGTTGCGGGTATGGTGGTATTCGAAAACGGCAAGCCCCTGCGAAGCGCCTACCGGCGCTTTAAGATCAAGACCGTGACCGGGCAGGACGATTACGCCTCTATGACCGAGGTGCTGACCCGGCGACTGGATGAATACCGCCTCCACGAGGCGGAGGGGGTCGGCTTCGGGCGCAAGCCCGACCTGATCCTGCTCGACGGCGGCGAGGGTCATGTCGCCACCGTCAAGCCGGTCATCGACCGCTACGGGCTGAATATCGCGGTATTCGGGCTGGTCAAGGACGACCGCCACCGCACCCGCGCGATCGCCCTATCCGGCGGCGAGATCGCCATTCACCAAAAGCGTGCCGCCTACACCCTGCTGTCCACGATCCAGGAGGAGGTGCACCGCTACGCGATCACCTATCATCGCCAGCAACGCAAAAAGAGTAGCATATCCACCGCACTGACCGACATTAACGGCATCGGCACGACCCGCGCCAAGGCGTTGCTGCGGCAATTCGGCTCATTGCAGAATATCCGGCAGGCGACGGTCGAGGAATTGCTGACGGTCAAGGGAATGACCCGTCCTGCCGCCGAAGCAGTCAAAGCGGCACTGAAATAGAAACAGAATATAAAACGGGCTGTTAAGGGCACGCTCATTTAGGGAAAAATAGTCCCCAAATGCGTCTTTTGGCGAATAACGGTGTCGAAAACAGACGGCATACGCCAGTATTGCCGTCTGTTTTTTCCTTGTTCTT
>CALDHV010000121.1 GCA_937902305.1 uncultured Clostridia bacterium | reverse complement strand
CGGCACGGTCAGCACCGTGTCGGGGCCGGTATATCCGGTCACGGTCACGCCGTTTTCGCCCTCGGTATAGCTCCAGTAGTTCATCACCGTGACCTTGAACGCGGTGCTTTTTCCGCCGTATGTGACCGTGACGGTCTTGGTGCCGCCGGTGGTGGAATCAAGCGCGCTGACGGTGTAATCCTCCGACACCTTGAGCGCGACACCGTTCGTATAAGTGACCTGTAGCACCAGCCCGGTCAGATCCAGCTCCTCACCGATCAGATATTGCGTTCGGTAAGGCAGGGAATACACCGCCACCGCCGCAACGGTTTCCGGGCGTGAAATGACCCGGAACGGGATGCCCTTGCGCGTGGCATAGCTCTCGATATAGGTGTCCTCATAGCCGATGAGCGTCAGCTTGTCGCACCCGATGAAAGTGTTTTCGCCGACTGCGATCACGCTGTCGGTGACGGTGAGGCTCTCCAGCGTCTCCTGATGATAAAACGCATAGTCCGCGATCTGGCGCACCGATCCGTTGACCGGCACGATGCTGGTGCGACACCCGGCAAGCAGGGCTTGATCCGCCACCCGGATCAGGCAGTTACCGGACGCCGTGATGCCGCTGTTCCCCGCCGCTTTCGTGATATAAGCGAGGGAGGTGCAATCCAACAGCGCCATATCTCCGACCGCAGAAAGCGCGCTACCGAAGGCGATGCCAGTCAGAGAAATACAGCCGGCAAACGCTTCCGCACCAACGGTTTTCAGCCCGTCGGGCAGGGTAATGGTCTGCAACGAGGAGCAATTGGCGAAGGCGCGGTCACCGATCGACGTGACCGCCTCCGGCAAAACCATCGTTTTCAGCCCTTCGCAACCGGCAAAGGCATCGTCACCGATCGTTTCGATGCCGTCCGGCAGGGTAATCGACGCAATATCCGTCCGACCCGAAAACGCCCCGTTTCCGATGCCGTTGACCGTGAGATTGGCGATCATTTCCGGCACCGTGATCTCCGTAGCAGGGCCGGAATAGCCGTTGATAATAATGCCGTTTTTATTCATCGACACCGACCAGTTATTGATGACCGTCACGGTAAAATACAGCGTCTTTTCCCACAGCTCATCCCCCGCCACGGAGGTGTAGGAAACGATCAGCAAACGGTCGCCGCCGATCATAGAGCTGAAGCCGGAGACCTCAAAGCCATCGGTGATGATCTCGGTCTTTGGTTCGGGATAATACCAGGTTTTACGCAGGGTCAGCCCGGTAATATCCAGGTCATCACCAATCTCGTATTCGATTTTATCCGGCAGTGTTTCGATCTCGACGCGCCAGTACATAATCTTGAACGGAATCTCGTAGGTCTGTGCATACGTCTGCGCGTAGGAATCGGGATAACCGTATATGGTCAGATCGTCACAGCCGAGGAACGCATCCAAACCGATAGATGTGACCGACGAAGCAATATAGACCTCCTGCAAGCCGCTCGTTCGCGCAAAGCCAAACAGCGCTTCGAACTCCGGCAGAGTGGTGGCAAACGCATAATCCTCTATGGCTTTGACCGGCGCCGGGATGTCCTTGATCCGATGCTGTAAATGAAAAGCGAAAGCGTAGGAGCCGATCGTTTCCACACTGCCGTCATCCGGGATAAGACTGCCGTCACAGCCGATAATCAGCGTGCGATCCGCCATACGGATAAGGCAGTCGTTCCGAGCTTCATAGACCGGGTTGCCCTCCTCTACAGTGATGGAGGACAGTGAAATACAGCCAAGGAACGCTCGAGCGCCGATGCTCGTCAGTGATGCCGGCACCTCCAGCGAAGGCATCGCCAAACAGCCGAGAAACGCCTGCTCACCGATCGTTTGCAGTTTGCCGGGCAAGGGAAACTCATCCAGATAGGTGCACCCCGAAAACGCGTCATTTTGGATTTCCAACAGGCTGTCGGGGCAACGCAATTCCACATATTTGAGCGCCACGCAGTTATAGAAAGCGTACGGCTTGATAAGCGATACCTCGCCGGTCACAAGAACGCCGTCCAACAGATTACAGCCGGAGCAGATACCTTCTTCAATGGTCGTGATCTGCTCCGGGATCGCCAAATAGCCGAGGGTGGTGCAGTTCATAAATGCGTAACTGCCCAGGCTGACCAGCGTTGTCGGGAGATCGACGCTGAACATCATTTGACAATCCCGAAATGCAAAAGCACCGATCTCGGTCACGCCGGGAGAAACAAGGATAGACTCGATAAAAGCGCATCCCTTGAACGCGTTGGAGCCGATCGCCGTGACCGGATAGCCGCCGAGCGTATCCGGCACCGTTACCGCGCCGACAATCTCCGTATCAACCTTGGTAATGGTCGCCGTGCCGTTACTCACGGTATAAGTGTAGTCACCTTCGGTCGCCGCCGAGACCGATATGACACCGAGGGGCATCAACGCGCAGAGCATCGACATCACGGCAAGTGATGCTATGATACGGCGAAAGCTCTTCATGCGGAGCACCTCTCTTTGAAAGTATTTCGGACAAAAATCCATTTTGTATTATATTCTTTTTTTAAGGATTTGTCAACTGCCGAACAAGTTAGACGTTAGATGTTAGACATCAGACGCTAGACGTTAGACGCTAGATGATAAGAGTTTTGGCTTGTACGTAGCCGGAGGTTTGCGCGTATGCCGAAATACTGCCGTAGGGTGCGGCGTCCCCGACGCACCAAACGTCTTGGCTTGCGCGTATGCCGAGACTGTGCCGTAGGGGAGGGGCTTGCCCCTCCCGTTTAGGTTTGTACAAACTTTCGGCGGCGAGGGGCCTCCCCTACGGTCAGTTTCAGCGTGTCGGAAACAACTCTGCAATTTAGCAGTTTCAGCCATTGGATTGCCACACCAGTGTGCGCACTGGTTCGCAATGACAGCGCAGGAAGAAAGTGCGTGACGCAAGCCTTTTCCCCGTACATACTCACCGCGGGTCATTGCGAGGAGCGGCATAGCCGCGACGCGGCAATCCAGCGGCAGGGACGACTTGCTTGTACAATCGTCTCCGAAGCGCTGAAAGCAAAAAGCCTCCCCTACCTAGGGAGCAACGCCTACGAGCGCCGCCTGCGGCGGATACAGCGAGCAGGGGTTGGCACTGCGGTCGAAGGTTGCCGAGCAATAGCGAGAAAAGCAACTTTCGGGCACCGCAAGAGGGCGCGTACGCGAGGCGGAGGGGTTGTCGACCGGCGTTTTAGTTGTGCAGATTTCCGGCTACGGTATACAGTATTCCGACATACGCTTGATCTTTCGTCGCGGGATGAGGATCATTCGCCGGTCAGGCGGGCAAAAAAGGCTTCGGGGGTACTGCCGGACGGGCGCAGATACCGCCCCAGCCCGAACAGGCACTCCGGGTCGCGCGAGAGGATGTTGATTTTCTCCGCGCAAACCAGTGTCGCAGAAAAGCCGAGCGATTTTAGGATGTCCTTCGCCTCCCGGCTGACCGCGCCGAACGGATAGACAAATGCTGTCGGCGTTTTACCGGTATGCAGGGTCAGCAATTCCTGTGCCGTTTGCAGGTCGGCACGCAATGCCAGCGCATATGCCGCCGCGCTTTCCCCGCTCTGACGGGACGCGCCCTTGCGCTCCCCTTTGGTGGAGGAATGCATCGCGTAGCTGTGATTTTGCACCTCGACCGCGCCGCTGTCCGCCATTTCTCGCAGTTGCGCCCACGTCACATGGGAATACAGCGGATGATCCGCCTCGGTCGCGTTGGCGGAGTAGAACTCCGAATAGTAGGCAATGGGCGCAAATACCGCTTTCATTTCATATTCCCGCAACAGCGGGTAGGCGTAGCAGTAGAAATTGTAATAGCCATCGTCAAAGGTAAGCATGATCGGCTTTTCCGGCAGAGCCGTCCCCTCCCGCACATAGGCAAGCAGGTCTGCCACCGTGACGGTGGTGTACCCCTGTTGCCGCAGATATTGCAGGTCGCTTTCGAACAGCGACGGGGATATGACATATTTTCCCTGCCGCGCGGGTTCCTCCAGAATGGCGTGATACATCACGACCGGCAGGCGTATGCCCGGTTTTGCCACCGTCGGCGCCGCCGTGACGGGGCGAAAGCAAAACAGCCCGCCGAGCAACACCGCCGTCAAGACCAGCGCCGCGATCCGCACCGCACGGCGACGCATGGCGACGCATATCCACCGCATACGGCGACGGTTTCCGCTTGCCCGAGAGCCACCCTTGCCGCGTCTCTCGCGGTTAATACGATCCCGAAAGCCACTCTCGCCGCACCTGACGCGGTTTGTACGATCTCGAGAGCAATCCTTGCAGTACTTATCAATCTTAAATCGTGCCATATAAAAACCCCTTTCCCGTTAAATACATAGCGGGAAAGGGGCGGTTTATGCTGATCAATCCAAGAAATCTTTTAGCTTTTTGCTCCGGCTGGGGTGACGGAGCTTGCGCAATGCCTTTGCCTCGATCTGGCGGATGCGCTCGCGGGTGACATCAAACTCCTTACCGACCTCCTCCAGCGTGCGGGGGTGCCCATCATCCAGTCCGAAACGCAGACGCAGTACCTTTGCCTCGCGATCGGTCAGCGTGTCGAGCACATCGTCAAGCTGTTCCTTGAGCAAGGTATGGGACGCCGCCTCCGCCGGGGCGGGAGCATCGTCATCGGGGATGAAATCCCCGAGATGGCTGTCCTCCTCCTCGCCGATCGGTGTTTCAAGCGACACCGGCTCCTGCGCGACCCGCATAATTTCCTGCACCTTGTCCGCCGGCATACCCAGCTCATCCGCGATCTCCTCGGCGGTAGGCTCACGCCCGTTTTTATGCAAAAGCTGGCTGGATGCCTTTTTCACTTTGTTGATGGTCTCCACCATATGAACCGGGATGCGGATGGTACGCGCCTGATCCGCGATGGCACGGGTGATCGCCTGCCGGATCCACCAGGTCGCGTAGGTGGAGAACTTGAAGCCCTTGGTATAGTCGAACTTATCGACCGCCTTGATCAGTCCGAGATTGCCCTCCTGGATGAGGTCGAGAAACTGCATCCCGCGTCCGACATAGCGCTTGGCAATACTGACCACCAGACGCAGGTTGGCCTCCGACAGACGCTTTTTCGCATATTCGTCGCCGTCCACGACCCGCATGGCGAGAGAGGTCTCCTCCTCGGGAGACAAGAGCGGCACCCGTCCGATTTCCTTAAGGTATACCTTGACCGGGTCGTCGATCGTGATATTCTCCGCCGGCACATCCTCGCCGCTCTCATCGGTTTCGGCGCCGGTCAGCGACAGGTCGAGATCCTCCAGCGACACATCCGCGAAATCGTCGATGATGTCGATGTGCTGATTGTTGAGCGCCTCGTACAGCTTATCCATCTGCTCGGGGTCAAAATCGAACTGCTCCATCGCATCCATAATTTCCTGCGCGGTGATCCTGCCCTTGCTCCGCCCCATTTCGACCAGCTCGGCGATCAGGGCGCTTTTGTCCTTTTTGCTGCCGGCAGTTTCCTCTGTCTCGGCTTCCTCCTCGGCGTTTTCCAGCTCCTCCTGCCGCTTGCGCTCCGCCTCCAGCTCGGCATCCAGATCGTCGTCCAGATCGTGATATTTCTTGTCCATACCTTCGTCTCCCTTTCCTTTATTGTCCGCCCTCCGGCTTTTTTTGCTTTCGGACACGCAGAGTTTCCATCATTTGCCGAATATCCTCGTCACTCATATGATCGGGGTTCGCCATACCGCGCAGGGAATATTCCTCGCGGATAATAGCCGCATAATTTGCCGCATCCTGCGGCGTGACCGCCCGCTCTTTAGCCTCCCGCACCATACGGGAAATATACGCCATACCGCTGTCGTCATAGTCGGGCGCGAAAAACGCCAGCTCGATCATCAGACCCTGCCGCACCCGCTCCAGTATACGGGTATACAGCTCCCGGTTGAACGCCGTGACAAATTGCTCCGGCGGCAGGCTTTCCGCGATAGCGCGAACGTAGTCGGGGTGGATAAACAGCGTGCCAAGCAGACTTTCCTCCGCGCTTGCCGCGCGCGGGAAAGCCGCCGCCTCGGGATTGGCGGCACGCAATTCCTTTTGCTCCTGCCGCATGAGGTCGGGCAACTGCCGTTTCTGTTCCTCCCGCTGTACCGAGCGCCGCGCCGTGGCGATCTCCTGCAGGATCGCCTCTTTGGAGATGCCCAGCGTTTCGCTCAACCGTCCGGCGTAAACGTCCCGCTCCACCGGGCTGTCGATACGCGCCAATATGCCCGCCGCCGCCCGGAAATACGCCACCTTGCCGTTGCTCGTGCGCAGGTCGTGCTGTTTGCCGAGCTCCAGCAGGCGGTATTCGACGGCGTTGGCGGAGCCGTCCAGCACCCGGCGGAACTCCTCCGCGGAGTGGTTTTTAATAAACTCGTCCGGATCTTTGCCGTCCGGAATCGTGACCACCCGCACATCCAGCCCGGTCTTGCGCAGACGGTCGATGGCACGCTGGGTCGCCTTTTGCCCCGCGCCGTCGGCATCGAAGATCAGATTGACCCGGTCGGCATACCGCGCGATGAGCTGAATCTGCTCATCCGGAAAGGCGGTGCCGAGCGCCGCCACCGTGTTGGTGAAGCCCGCCTGATGCATCGCGATGACATCCATATAGCCCTCGCAGAGGTTGAGCTCCCGCCCGGTATTTTTGGCGAAATTGAGCGCAAAAAGGTTATGGCTTTTGCTGTAAACCGGGGTATTTTCGGTGTTGATGTATTTCGGCTTGGTGTCATCCAGCACCCGCCCGCCGAAGCCGACGACATTGCCGCGAATATCAATGATCGGGATGATAACTCGATTGCGGAACACATCGTAATGCCCGCCGTTTTTCCCCCGCGCGACCAAAAAAGCCGCGGTTAGCTCATCCGGGTGAAAGCCCTTGTCACGCAAGCCGTTGAGCAGATAATCCCACCCCGGCGGCGCAAAGCCCAGACCGAAATGGCGGATGGTATCGTCGGTATAACCGCGACGGTGGAAATACTCCAGCGCGACCCGCCCCTCCGGGCGGCTGAGCGTCGCGTGATACAGCCGTGCCGCCTCGCGGTTGGCTTCAAAAATGCGCATCCGCAGACGGTTGGCGGCATCGTTTTCGCGGCTTTGCTCCGGCATACGCATCCCGGCGCGGTCTGCCAGAAAACGCACCGCGTCCATATAGTCGAGATTTTCGATCCGCTTGGTAAAGGTGATGACATCCCCGCCCGCTCCGCAACCGAAGCAGTAGAAGGACGCCGTTTCGGGATATACGGTAAAGGACGCGGTCTTTTCGCCGTGGAAGGGGCAAAGCCCGACCAGGTTGCGCCCGCGGCGTTTGAGCGCGACGTAGCCCGAAATGACGCTTTCCACATCATTTTTTGCCAGTAATTCCTGTATAAAGCTGTCCGGCAGAGGCATCGCGCTCACTTCCCTTCCGCGGTCATCCCGCTTTTACCGCACGACGATAGACCAGCCGCGCGGGATAAATAATTCGTGCACCATTTCCAAGGCAAAGGTATCGGTCATACCCGCCACATAGTCGCATACCGCCCGCTCGACCCCCTCCGCCTCGCGGATGAGGGCGTATTCCGGCGGCAGCTTGTCCGGGTTTTTGACATAATAATCAAACAGTGCGTCGATGATACCGTCCACCTTGCTCTCCTCGCTTTTCGCCTTGGGATTGCGGTAGAGGTAATCGAACATATAGTCGTGCATCTCGTGAAAATACGGCTCGATTGCCGGGTCCATGGCAATCACATCGTCGTGACTGCCCTCGATCATCGCCGTCACCAGCGTATCCACCCGCACGCGACTGCGATCGCCGAGGTGGATGTGTAGCTCCAGCGGCAGATCCTCCTCCCGCAGTACGCCGGCGCGGATAGCATCGTCCATATCGTGATGGATATAGGCGATCTGATCCGCCCAGCGGACGATGCGTCCCTCCAGCGTCGCCGCCTCCTCGCCCTTGGTGTGATGCAGGATGCCGTCCCGCACCTCCCAGGTGAGGTTGAGCCCCTCGCCGTTGTGCTCCAGCTTTTCCACCACCCGCACGCTTTGCTCATAGTGGCGGAAGCCGTCCGGCATCCGGCGGTCGAGACTGCGCTCCCCGGCATGACCAAACGGGGTATGCCCGAGGTCGTGCGCCAGTGCGATCGCCTCGGTCAGATCTTCATTGAGACGCAGTGCCCGCGCGATCGTCCGCGCGATCTGCGCGACCTCCAGCGTGTGGGTCAGACGGGTACGGTAGTGATCCCCCTCCGGCGCCAAAAACACCTGCGTTTTATGCTTGAGCCGCCGAAAGGATTTGCAATGCAATACCCGGTCGCGGTCTCGCTGAAACACCGTGCGGTATGGGCTCGGCTCCTCGGGCGTTTCCCGCCCGCGGCTGTCGGCGGCAAATGCCGCATACGGGGATAAAATCAGCCGTTCGGTCTCCTCCCACGAGGTTTTATCCATCGACGATGCCTCCTTTTCGGCGTGCTACTTACAGTTATACGCAAAAAAGCAAAAAAGTCCTGCTCAAAGCAGGACTTTTTTGCTTTTTTTCGCAAATTATTCGGAAAAAGGTCGCATTTCGGTACCGTTCCAGTCAACGGTCAGCGCTCCGGCGCTACGCTCGGTCAGCGCCGCCTCCAGCGCACCCGCACGCTCGGCGGGCAGAGCAAGCGGCACCGTCACATCGGCGGCGAAAATCACGTCACCCACCGTACCGCCGGCGGCGAGGACGAGCGCCGGCACCCAGCCGTACTGCGCGTAATCGCACCGAATCTCTCCAACGCGGCAGGGGCGCATCCACACCGCCCCGGCGGCATCTACCGCCAGCTTTGCCGCGTGGGAATAGGCACGCACCAGACCGCCGCCGCCCAGCAAAATGCCGCCGAAATAGCGGGTGACAACGACCGCGCAATCGGTGAGACCTTCTTTTTTCAGCACATCCAATACCGGAATACCGGCAGTGCCCTGCGGCTCTCCGTCATCCGAAAAGCGGCACAAAGCGCCGTCCCCGATGCAGTAGGCATAGACATTGTGACGCGCGTCCCAGTATTGTTTCGCGCGGGCGCGGATGAATATCAGCGCTTCCTCCTCGGTGGCGACCGGGCAGATCGCGCCGATAAAGCGGGAGCGTTTTTCGGTGAACTCGTCAACGGCTTGCGCCGCTACGGTACGGTATGCCGGTCGTTCCATAAATCAACCCCCAGTTTAGATACTAGACGATAGACATTAGACGTTAGATGTGGAATGTTTCGGCTTGTGCGTAGCCGAAAGGCTTGCGCGTGTGGTGGAACTGTGCCGTAGGGTGCGGCGTCCTCGACGCACCAC
>CALDHV010000120.1 GCA_937902305.1 uncultured Clostridia bacterium | reverse complement strand
TGCTTGGCTCGTCGAGGATATACAGCACCCCCATGAGGCTGCTGCCGATCTGCGTGGCAAGCCGGATGCGCTGGCTTTCGCCGCCCGACAGGGTGGCGGCGGCGCGCCCGAGGGTGAGATAGTTGAGCCCGACGCTTTCGAGGAATTGCAGACGCTCCCGGATCTCCTTGAGGATGGGGGCGCCGATGAGCTTTTCGGTATCGGTGAGGGTGAGCCGGTCAAGAAAAGCGGCAAGATCGCTCACGGTGCGATCGCACAGCTCCATAATGTTTTGCCCGCCGACGGTGACGGCGAGGCTTTCCGCCTTGAGCCGTCTGCCGTGACAAACCGGGCAGTCCACCTGGCTCATATAGCCCTCCAGCTCCTCCCGGCTCCACTCACTGCCGGTTTCGTTATACCGCCGCTGGAGGTTGTTGACGATCCCCTCAAATGTCGTATAGTGTGTGCCGCTGCCGTATTCGCGGGTGTAGTGCATCTCGATCTTTTCGTCGCCGGTGCCGAACAGCAGGACATCCCGCGCCTTTTGCGGCAGGTCTTTGATCGGCGTATCCAGCGAGAAGCCGTAATGCTCCGCCAGTCCCTCGTAGTACATCTTGCTGATGGTGCCGCCGGTGGCGTAATTCCACCCGCTGGCGCGGATGGCACCCTGCCGGACGGACAGCGTGTCGTCCTCAATGACCCGCTCGGGGTCGATGGAGCTGAATACGCCGAGCCCGGCGCATTTC
Organism: uncultured Clostridia bacterium; assembly: GCA_937902305.1. Taxonomy (GTDB): domain Bacteria; phylum Bacillota; class Clostridia; order Oscillospirales; family Acutalibacteraceae; genus UBA5905. The sequence continues at coordinate 3,596 of CALDHV010000120.1, read as the reverse complement.
GGGCAGGCACCGAAGGGGTTGTTGAATGAAAACATCCGCGGCGCCAGCTCCTCGACGCTGATGCCGTGCTCGGGGCAGGCATAATTGCGGGAAAAGGTCAGCTCGTCGCCGTCGGTGACATCCACCGTCAGCAGTCCGCCGGACAGCTCGGTCGCCGTCTCGACCGAATCGGTCAGACGGCGAGTCATATCCGGGCGGATGACCAGCCGGTCAACGATGATCTCGATGGTGTGCTTTTTGTTTTTGTCCAGCTCGATCTTTTCCAGCAGGTCGTAGACCGACCCGTCGATGCGCACCCGCGCGTAGCCGGATTTGCGTGCGTTTTCCAGCTCCTTGAGATACTGCCCCTTGCGCCCGCGGACGATGGGGGAGAGAAGCTGGATGCGGGTGCCCTCCGGCAACTGCAAAATGCGGTCTACGATCTCATCCACCGTTTGCTGGCGGATTTCCCGACCGCAGATCGGGCAGTGCGGCACGCCGATGCGGGCGTACAGCAGACGCAGATAATCGAATATTTCCGTCACTGTCCCGACGGTGGAGCGGGGGTTTTTGGAGGTCGTTTTCTGGTCGATCGAGATGGCGGGGGACAGCCCCTCGATGGAATCGACATCCGGCTTTTCCATCTGTCCGAGGAACTGGCGGGCATAGGAGGACAGGCTCTCGATATACCGCCGTTGCCCTTCGGCATAGATGGTATCGAAAGCCAGCGACGATTTTCCACTGCCGGACAGCCCGGTGAATACGATCAGCCGGTCACGCGGCAGGGTGACGTCGATATTTTTGAGATTATGGGCGCGCGCACCCTGGATGATGATTTTTTCGTTCATACGAAACCTCCGAAAACGGGTATAGCCCTATTGTACGCCTTTCATTTTTAATATGCAAGCAAAAAAGGGTGTTGAAAAAGTCCGCAGACTTTTCTAACACCCCATTTTCTTACACTCCGTATCGCTCGGGACGTTTGATGTGGTTCCACGCCTCGTACGCTTTCTTTGCGTCCGCTTCCTCCAACCGCACGGTTTCGTCGGAATGCTCGCCATCCGCGCTGACCGTCTGCTCGAGAATGAGATAGGTGCGCCCGTTATAGCGGAAGCGATAGTGCCGGGTGCCGGCGAGATGCTCCCCCAGCGTAAAATATTCCCGTTCCGCGTTATCCGGCTTATGATTGGCCATACCGTTGCCTCCCGTGTGTCATATTGCATCGCTTATTTTACCCCAAAGGGCGGCGCTTGTCAAGAAATCCTTGCCGTTTTCCCGAAAATGTGGTATGGTTTGTGTGAAAAGCCGTTCGACCAGAGAAAGGATACCTAATATTATGGATAGTAAAAAACGCAGGGGATGGCAATGGGGAATTGGCTCGGTGTCGGTAATTTTGCTTGTGTGGGGCTTGATGCCGCTTCTCGGCGGAATATGCAATGAGGGCGTATGTGTTTCGGCGGCGGCAGGAGTGCTTGGGCTGATCGTCAGCCCGTGGATCGGAAAGAAAGGATGGCGAAGCGGCATGGAGATCGCGGTCGGGATTATATTGGCGGTCGCGGTGGCGGCATCGGGGACGATGATCGGCTGTATGGCGGCGGCGATGGCGAAAACGCCGACTGACGAGCCGGCGACGGTCATCGTGCTGGGCGCGGGTCTGCACGGAGATCGCCCCAGCCGGATGCTGGCGGAGCGACTGAAAAAAGCCGCTGTCTATCTGACGGCTCATCCCGACGCGGTTTGCATCGTTTCGGGCGGACAGGGAGCGGACGAGGTGGCGTCGGAGGCATCCGTCATGGAACAGGAGCTGATCGCCGCCGGGATCGCACCGGAGCGGATATTCCGCGAGGAAGGCTCGACCGATACCCACGAAAATATCGACTTTTCGCTGGCGGTGGCGCAGAAGAACACTCTGCCGCAGCGCTGGGTGATCGTCACGCAGGGATTTCATCAGTACCGCGCTGCGGCGCTGGCGCGACGGGCGGGGGTGTCCTCGGTCGCCGCGGTGAGCGCACCGACACCGCTCCACTTGCTACTGTGCTATTGGGTGCGTGAGTGCGCCGCGATCTGCAGGCTGTGGCTCATCGGATATTGAAAGAGCAAAAATAAGCAACGAACCCGGGTGTTTCTTATGCACCCGGGTTCGCTTGTTTTTACCATAAATTACCAAAGTTGTGAACAGATTGTAAAAAAATAAGCCTTTTGCCAAAAATAACTTGACAGAGGCTCGAATACTTATTATAATAAACTGCTTTAATATGAGGAGTTTGTTCCAAAGCCATATTCATTATAGCACAAATGCTCAAAAAATGCAAGATATTTTTTCACATCTTTGGAACGGCGGCTCTTCTTTAAGAGCAATTCAAACGGGTACCGGCGGCGTTTTCCCGCACCCGGAAATGTGGGAAAAACGGACAGCCTGTGACCGATAAAAGCAAGGAGTGAGCGGGTTTTATGACGAAAATCAAACCGGTCAAGATCGGCAACGACGTACGAATGAGCTTCGCCAAGATCAATGAGGTGCTGGATATGCCCAACCTCATCGAGGTGCAGAAGAACTCGTATGAGTGGTTTCTGACCGAGGGTCTCAAGGAGGTCTTCGACGAAACTGCCGCGATCACCGACTACAACGGCAACCTGGTGCTCGATTTTATCGACTACCGGTTGGACGACACCCCGAAATACACCGTCGAGGAATGCAAGGAGCGTGACGCGACCTATGCCGCACCGCTTCATGTGCGTGTCCGTTTGCTGAATAAAGAAACGGGCGAGATCAAGGAGTCCGAGGTCTTCATGGGCGATTTCCCGATCATGACCGACAGCGGCACCTTCGTCATCAACGGTGCCGAGCGTGTCATCGTTTCTCAGCTTGTTCGTTCGCCGGGCGTGTACTTCGATATGGTGCACGACACCCTCGGCAAGGAGCTGTATAGCTGTCAGGTCATCCCGAACCGCGGCGCGTGGCTGGAATATGAGACGGATTCGACCGATGTTTTCTACGTCCGGATCGATAAAAACCGCAAGATCCCCGTCACCATACTGGCGCGGGCGTTCGGCTTGAGCACCGATGCCGAGATCCTCGAGTTCTTCGGTGAGGATGAGCGCATCCTGGCGACGCTGGAAAAAGATAATACCAAGAACCGCGAAGAAGCGCTGTTGGAGATCTATCACAAGCTCCGTCCGGGCGAGCCTGCGACCGTCGAAAACTCGCAACAGCATTTGGAGGGTCTGTTCTTTGACCCCCGCCGTTACGACTTGTCCCGCGTGGGTCGGTATAAGTATAACAAAAAACTCGGTCTGTCCAACCGCTTGGCGGGCAACCGCCTGAGCCGCGCCGTCGTCAATCCGACGACCGGCGAGGTGATGGGTGAGCCGGGGGAGGTCATCTCACGCGATCGCGCGATGGAGATGGAGGATGCCGGCGTGACCACCGCCTATGTTTCGGTGGAGGAGCACGGTGAAGACCGCGAGATCAAGATCATCTCGAACGGTATGGTCGATCTGTCCAAGTATGTTTCCGCCGAGGTCTATGACGCGGTGAAAAAGACCGTCAACGAGCGGGTCTGCTTCAGCGTCTTGCAGGAGATTCTTGCCAATGCGACCAGCGATGACGAGCTGAA
>CALDHV010000119.1 GCA_937902305.1 uncultured Clostridia bacterium | reverse complement strand
GCCGCCTCTGCCGCCGATGCCCGCGCCGGCGCCGCCGCCGCCGGCGCCGCCGTTGGCGCCCGCACCGACAGTCATATTGCTGGCGTCATGGTTATAGGAACAGTACAGGGCATTTTTGCCGGGCCGACCGGCACACGCATGACCGCCGTAAGCTTTCAGTATCCCGTCGCCGACGATCGTAAGGGACGAGTCCTTCGGCACCTCGATACCCGCACCGGCACCGGTATAACCGTAAGCGTCGCCGCCGGTCACGGTCAGCGTGGCGCCTTTTTGGATCTCGATGGTGACATTCTTGCCCTCACCGACGGTAATGGCGCTCTGCCCGAACCGACCTTTGATCGTCGTATCGCCCGTCACGGTCACCTTGCCGTTAAAATTAAGGTCGATACCGTCATTCGTGCTTGTAAGAACGCTTCCGGCGCTGACGGGTTCTCCGATCGGAGCCACCTTATTGACCGCACCCTGAAACGAGTAGAATTCTTCGTTTTGCAGATCATACAACCCGATCTCGTTTGAGAAATTCGCCGGCACGAAATTGCGGACCAATGTCCCGTTGTCGAGGATCTTGCAGGAATAAAAACGGATCTGCTGAGCATCACCGAACTTGGCGTGATCATCTTCATGTACGGCGAAAAGATACATGGATTGGCTGAAAAAAGAGGCATAGTCATGCTCCCACCGTTCTTCGCCGTCGATCCTGAGTACGTTTTTGAAAAGCTCTACCTTCTGGCGTCCGCCCACGGGGGTGTGCTCAGCCCAGGAATTGGAATTTTTACCGTAGCCCGAGCCATAGTCCTGCCCGCTGCTGTTGACATAAAAGAAATGTGCGTCTTGCCACCAAAGAATCGAGCCGAACAAATCCGTCCACTGATTGTTCAGTTCCACATCCATGATCACCTGCGTGTCTTTGGTCGGCGCAAAGCCGGTGTCGATATACGCTCCCGCACCGACGTTAAGACCGCCTTTATACAGCTCTATGTATTTGATCGGGACCGGGGCGGCACTCGCCCCGAGCGGGATCAATGCGCAGATCAGCACCACCGCCAAAAGAATACTTACAAACCGTTTCATATCGTTTTCTCCTTTTTTGCCAGTCTTTTCTTCTTCACAAACAACACCGCAACGGTGATGATAAGCGAAACGAGAACGACGCCGATGACGATGAGGACGGGCAAACTCCGCTCACCGAAGACCGAGCCGGCGAAGGAAAGCAGGTTGACATAGTTTTTCGGAGCAAGGTGCGTGCCGTCGTATTTCCACGAGGTCAGGGTGATATCCTCAAACGTCTTTGAGCGCGCATACCGCGTCAATGTGGAGGCATAGGTCTTGAGCGACGCCGATGCGGTATCGGTGATCTCTGTCGCTGTCGCATCTGCCCCGATATTGCCGTAATCCGACAAACCGGGCGTTTCGGCGACATAATACTGTTCCTCAAACGTGAGCGGCTCGCTCACCTCCGAATGACCGAGGATATAGCAGTTGCCGCCCAAAACTTCTTTGGCGATCTTGCAATCGGAGAGGCAACCGCCGACGAGCATGGAATCCACCGGACCTTTGACGTAAGCGACGATGCCGCCGAAGCAATTACCGACTTTGTCTTCCGTCACGATAAGATCGGCGTAGTTTGAACAGTTGGCGATGAGAAGATCGCCGTACTGTGCCAGTGCGACGATACCGCCGACGTTTTTCTCACCGGTGATCGCGTTCGTGACGAGGCAGTTGACCACCCGACTGGACGTTTGGAACCATCCGGCGATGCCGCCGACGTTGGAACCGCCGGTCACCCCGCCGTCCACACGGCAGTTGGAAATGGTGGTGTTATGCGCTATACCGACGATGCCGCCGCAGTTTTCCTCCGTTCCGATGACGGCGGCGGAGACAAGGCAGTTGTCGATAAGACACCCGTCGTGGGCATAAGCGGCGATACTGCCGACAACGTTCGTTCCCGAGACGGTCCCGCCGACTTCCAGATTTTTCACCGTGGCGCCGCCGAGTTGAGCAAACAAACCGGCACCGGTCGTAGTCATTTTGATATTGACCGTCAGTTTATGATCGTATCCGTCGAAAATGCCGCAGAAATCTTTTCCGTACACACCGATCTGCGGTCCGTCATAGACGAAATTGCGGGTAAGGCGGAAATACTTTCCCGTGAAGGTCTCGCCGGAAGTTACCTTATTGGCAAGTTCGATCAGATGCTCCGCGTTGGCGATGCAATAGGGATCCGCTTTGGTCCCGCTTCCTCTCATCTGTTCACTGCCGTAAGAAAAACTGTTCAGTAAAAGGGCCTTGGTGATCTTGTCGTAGACCCACGTCGACAGGGGGACGTTGCCCTCTTTCTTGTCGGCGACGTATTTGTTGAGCGTCGTGGCAACGCTCGAGAGCACCAGGTCGGTCTTTTTGGACGCGCTCAACTTTGAAGCCGCGGAAGTTGAACCAAAGGGTTTGGCGGTCTTATTGATGTCTACGTAGAACAGGTTCGAATTTTCGATCGCGCCGGCAAAACTGTTTTCGCCGACGAGGTAGCCGCTGTTGTTCTTACAGCCGATATCGGACCGGGCGAAGCAGTTGACGATCGCTATCGAGTCGACATCCGCGGCGATGCAACCGACAATGCCGCCGTGCTTATTGCCGCCGTCTTTGGTATATTCGGCGGTCGAACCGAGAAACTCACAGTTGACGAACCGTTGGTTATAGTCCATCGCGACGCCGGAGATACCGCCGACCGCGGTACTGCCGGTAACGGTGGAGGCGCACACGCAGTTGACGACCAGGCAGTTGCCCCAGGTAGAACCGGCGATACCGCCGACACTCGTCCAACCGGAGGTCGAAACGTTGCCGTCCACACGGCAGTTGGAGATGGTGCAGTCGCCCGTCGAACCGGCGATGCCGCCGACGTTCGTGCCCGAACCCGTGACCGTGGCG
>CALDHV010000118.1 GCA_937902305.1 uncultured Clostridia bacterium | reverse complement strand
GTTGTTGACGCGGACGACGCCGCAGCCGTCCTCGACACCCTTCGTCTGCAGGTAGACCGTGCCACACGACGCGATCGGCAGCGACCCAGCCGTGTGGTCATTGACTCCGCCGTAGGCCTGGATCGTGCCGCCAAAATCGGAAAGGTCTGTCGCGTCCGTCAGATAGAGCGCCACGCGTCCGCCGCAGCCGGCGTTGTTGTCCGCATTGCTCCGGCTGCCGCCCTGCGCCCGGATGAGCGCGAATTGACCGCGCGGGTCGCGGAATGGTTGCGTATCAACGCCGATCGTCCGCTGACTGCACAGCAGGTTGCCGGGCAATTCGGATATAATGCGGACTACCTTTCCCGCCTTTTCCGCGCCCGGTACGGCTATGGGATCAAGACGGCGATCGCCCGCGCCCGGCTGTCGCTTATCCGCTCGTTGCTGATAGATACCCGGCTGACCGTTACCGAAATTGCCGACCGTGCCGGCTTCGGCGACAGCAAATTGATGAGCAAGTTTTTCGTGTATCACGAAAAAATGACTCCGACGGCATTCCGCGAGGTATATTTTTCCATGCACACGAATAATCGCTGACCGCGCGTGGTAAAAATCGGCGCACATAAACCGACATCCGTTTCGTACAATAGTTTACCGAGGTGACGGCTTATGAAAGATTTGTGGTACAGCGCATTTTGCTATCTCAAACGGCGACGGATACACACCGCGCTGACGGTCGGCGGCATCGCCATTGGCGCGGCGATGCTGGTGACGATCTCCGGCATCGGTACGGTTGGACGGCAAACGGTGGAGCGGGAGCTGGAAAGTATGGGCATCAACGGGCTGGCGGTCAGCGCCTCTGAGGGGCTGACCAAGCCGTGTCTATCCGCTATTCGTTCGCTTCCGCTTGTCAAGCAAGCGATGCCGCTCTTGCTCAAATACGCCGCCATGATGACCGATGACAAAGCTATCAATGTCATCGGATGCGGCATCGACGCGGGTGCCGACCAGATGATCTCGCTCGAGCTGATGCGCGGGCGGATGCTGACCGAGGAGGACATCACCGGCGAAGCCGCCGTCTGCGTGCTGGATGAAGAAACGGCCGAGGAGGCGTTCGGCACCGCCGATGTGCTCGGCAAAAAGGTATCCCTCGTCATCGGCGGTAAGCCGCGACCGCTGACCGTCGTCGGTATTACCGCGACCGGGAGCAGTCTGTTGCAAAGCGTGTCGGCGATGATTCCGTATATGCTGTACCTTCCTTACACCTCGTTGCAGACGATGACCGGCAATGAGACCTTTGATCGCATTGCGGTGCGGGTCGTTTCCGCCGATCGCACGGCGGAGGCGGAGCAGTCGATTGCCGATAAGCTGTCCGGGCAGGAGGAGATCGGCACGCTGACGACCGAAAATCTGGCGACCCAGCGCCGCCGTCTCGATCATTTGGTGAATATCCTTTCCGCGGCATTGACGGCGGTCGGCGGGGTTGCTCTGCTTGTGTCCGGCTTCGGCATCCTGACGGTGATGCTGTCCGCGGTGCAGGAGCGTACCCGTGAGATCGGCATCAAAAAAGCCCTCGGCGCGACCAACGGCAGGATCGCGGCGGAGTTTTTGGCCGGTGCGTTTTTGCTGTCGGTGGCAGGTGCCGGGGTCGGTCTCGGCGTCGGCGCGGGCTTGTTGTGGATCGGCTGTACGGCGATCGGCGTTACCCCATCGGTGCCGCTGACCGCCCTGCTCGGCACGGCGGGGATGACCGTCGTGCTGGGGACGGCGTTCGGGGTGTACCCCGCCACCGTTGCGGCGCGTCTGCATCCGGCGGAGGCTTTCCGCCGCTGAAAAGGCAAACGAAAGAAAAAGCAAAAAAAGGTTGCTTTTTTTGGAATATATGGTATAATAGAAAAAGCGTTACTACACTATATTGTCATTTTACGTCTTTTTTTGATAGTTAAGCTCGGTTTTCGATAACGAATTGAGAAGAGGAGATGTGTTTTTTGAACGCATTTCGCATTTGCGGCGGCAACCGTCTGTGTGGCTCGGTCAATATCAGCGGAGCGAAAAACGCCGTTGTTGCCATCCTGCCTGCTGTCATCCTGTGTGACGAGCCGTGCCGGGTGGAGAATATTCCCAATATTCACGATGTATCGACCTCCTTGCATATTTTGGAGGCATTGGGCGCACGGGTATTGCGGATCAACCGCAATACCGTCGAGATCGACCCGCGCCCCATCCGTTCCTATGAGGTGGATCCCGAGCTGGGACGGACGATGCGGGCATCGTATTATTTCATCGGCGCACTGCTCGGCAAGTACGGTCGCGCACGGGTGCCGATGCCGGGCGGGTGCTGGTTTGGGCTTCGCCCGATTGATCTGCATATCAAGGGCTTCAACGCGCTTGGTGCACAGTCCGATCCGCCGGAGCAGGGTATCATCGAGGTCAGTGCCGACCGATTGATCGGTAATGCCATCTATCTGGATACCGTCAGCGTCGGCGCGACCGTCAACATTATGCTGGCGGCGACCCGCGCCCGCGGGATGACAGTGATCGAAAACGCCGCCAAGGAGCCGCACATCGTCGATCTAGCGAACTTCCTCAACACTATGGGCGCAGATATACGCGGAGCCGGCACCGATGTCATCAAGATCCACGGGGTCGAGCAGCTCCACGGCGCGACCTACTCCATCATCCCCGATCAGATCGAGGCGGGCACTTATATGGCGATGGCACTTGCCACCCGCGGCGATATTGAGGTGTGCAATGTCACGCCGAAGCACCTGGAGTCCATCACCGCCAAATTGGAGGAGATGGGCGCTGAGGTTGAAGAAATGGACGATGCCGTGCGGGTGCGCTGTAATGTTCCGTTGCGTCACTGCAATATCAAGACAATGCCGCATCCCGGTTTCCCGACCGATATGCAGCCGCAGATCGGCGTACTGCTGTCGATCGCCGAGGGGACAAGCATCATCACCGAGGGAATATGGGAAAATCGATTCCGCTATGTGGACGAGCTACGCCGTATGGGGGCGCAGGTGCAGGTGGATGGAAAAGTGGCGGTTTTCCAGGGCATCCCCGAGCTGGTTGCCGCCCCGGTCAAGGCGGTCGATCTGCGTGCCGGTGCCGCCATGGTGATTGCCGGACTTGCCGCCAAGGGTGTGACCGAGGTGGAGGACATCCACTACATTGAGCGCGGCTATGAGGATATTGTCGAGAAGCTCACCCTCATCGGTGCGGATATTCGCGAAACGAGTATCACCGATGCAGTCGGTGTGATGCACGCGTAATTTTCTACCAAACGTGCGCCGCAGGAAGCTGATGCGTTTCCTGCGGTGCTTTCGTCGGAAAGGAGCGGCGGAATGCTGCGATATTGCTCATTGTTCAGCGGGAGCAGCGGAAACTGTACCTATGTCGGAAACGAAACGGCGGGTGTGCTGGTTGATGTCGGCGTGTCGGCAAAGCGGATCGAGACCGCCCTGCGCGACCGGCAGATCGACCCCGGCTCGATACGTGCGGTGTTTATTTCCCACGAGCATACCGATCATATTGCCGGACTACAGGTGCTGTATAAGCGGTACGGCTGGCCGATGCTTGCCTCCGCCGGCACGCTGGATGCACTTGCCGAGGCACAAAAGGTCGTGGCGGGGCAGGCATTGTACGCATTGCCCGCCGGACAGGCGTTACATTTTCACGGGATGACCGTTCTGCCGTTTGCCACCTCTCACGATAGCCGCCAGTGCTACGGTTACCGCATCGAGAGCGGTGGGGTAGGGCTGGCGATCGCCACCGACAGCGGCTTTGTCACCGACGATATGATGGCGGGAATGACCGGCTGTCGGTTGGTACATATTGAGTCCAACCACGACCCCTTTATGCTCCGCAACGGGCCATACCCTTTTTGCTTACAGCAACGCATTCGCGGCGACGGCGGGCATCTCGCCAATGCCGATTGTGCGGCGGTACTGCCACAGCTTGCCGCGGCGGGCGCCAAGCGCTTTGTGCTGGCACATTTGAGCCAGCATAATAACACCCCCGCGCTGGCGGAGCAGACCGCCGAGGCGGCATTAAGTGCCGCCGGATATGTCCGGGAGCGCGACTATCGGCTTTCGATCGCCGCCCCGGTCGGAACACAAAATGTGGAAACCATAGCCTGACAGATTAGAGGAGTAATGACAATGATACGGCGTATAGCGTGCATTTTGCTGACCCTCGGTATTATTTTGACTGCCATCCCGTGCATGGCGCAGGATGAGCCGGAGCAGACCCCGTTCAAGGTGCTGTGCATCGGACACAGCTACAGTCTCAATGCGACCGAATATCTGTGCCGGCTGGCGCTTTCGCAGGGCGTAGATATGACGGTCGGCGTGGCGTTCAGCGGCAACTGCTCCAGCACAACCCACCTCCACGCGTTGGAAAAAGATTGGGTCTATGGCGAAAGCGGTGATGTCAGCCGCGGTTATTACAAGAAATATACGCCGGACACGCCGGAGGGCGAAAACCTGCATAAAACGCTGACCGAAATGATCTGCGACGAGGACTGGGACTGTATCATTTTCCAGGATAAGGTGGACGACGCGGGCTTCTTTGATGTTTTCAAGGAGGATCTGGCGGCACTTGCCGGACAGGTGCGTGCCATGCGGGGTCTGCGCCGCACCAAGTTCCTTTATCACCGCTTCTGGTCATTGGAAAAAACGGAATACATCCCGCAAAACGGCAGTGTCGATATGTTCACGAACTACGACGACGACCAGGCGACGATGGATGCCGCCTTGCAGGAGGCGGGGGACAAGGCGGCGGCGCTGATCGGTGCGCAGATCATTCCCTGCGGCGATGCTTTCACGCTGGCACGGGAAAGCGGACGCTACGACCCGACCGCCGACGGCATTTCGCTCAACAAGGACACTTCGGCGCACGCGAGCAATGCGGGCAAATACCTTGCCGCCTGTGTTTGGTATGAGATGCTCACCAACCGCATCCCCGATAAGGTAACGGCATTTTCACCGTTTGACGGATCAGACGAGCTGATCGGCTTTGCCACCGATTCCGTAAAAGCAAGCGGCGGATTTTTGCTGGATGGAGAGCCGCATCGGTTTGTTCCCGGCTCTGCCGAGGAAAAGACGGAGAAAGCCCCCCGTCGCCCGTTCCCGTGGAAGGTGCTCCTGTACATCGCGGCAGGATTGGTCGTGCTGGTGCTTGTTGCGCTGATCGCCAAAAAGCGAGATAACGCATGGCGCAGGATCCGCCGGAGATAACGCTATGTGGAGGGTCACATTGCTGTGCGTCGGCAAGCTCAAGGAGGCATATTGGCGGGACGCCTGTGCTGAATACGAAAAGCGGCTCGGTGCTTTTTGCAAATTGACGATCGTCGAGGTGGCGGAGGAGCGCCTGCCGGATGAGCCAAATGCGACGCAGATCTATGCCGCCTTGGAGGCGGAGGGCAAGCGCCTGCTGGCGCAATGGCCACGTGACAGCGTTGGCGCGGCGCTGTGCATTGAGGGAAAAGAGCTGGACAGTCCCGCCCTTTCCCGCCGGATTGATGCGTGGGCGCTGGAGGGAATGAGCCATCTGACGTTGGTTATCGGCGGCTCCTACGGGCTGTCCGAGGAGGTCAAACGGCAGGCGGCGTTGCGGCTGTCGATGTCCCCGATGACCTTTCCCCACCAGTTGGCGCGGGTGATGGTGCTGGAACAGCTCTACCGCGCGTTTCAAATCTCAATAAACGGAAAATATCATAAATGACTACATAATATAAAAACAGTCCATCCGTTGGATGGACTGTTTTTTTGAATACAGAGCAATCAGCGCTTGCTGAACTGCGGTGCGCGACGGGCGGCTTTGAGGCCGTACTTCTTGCGCTCCTTCATACGAGGATCGCGGGTCAGGAACCCGGCTTTCTTCAGCAGAGGACGCAGGTTTTCGCTGTCATACTGCAACAGCGCACGGGCGATGCCGTGACGGATCGCACCCGCCTGACCAGTCACGCCGCCGCCGGCGACGCGGCACTCGATGTCGAATTTCTCGGTCAGCTCGGTCAGCGCGAGCGGCTGACGGACGAGCAACTTGAGAGTCTCCAGGCCGAAATAATCGTCAATATCGCGGCCGTTGATGGTCACTTTACCGGTACCCTGGTACAGACGCACACGCGCGACAGAGGATTTCCGGCGGCCGGTGCCATAGAAAAAAGGTCTGGTATTATAATCCATTTTCGTTAGCCTCCTTCAATCACAGCTCGATAGCTTCGGGCTTCTGGGACGCGTGCGGATGCTCCGCGCCGGCATAGCAGTGCAGGCGAGTCTCGGCGGCACGGCCGATGGTGTTGTTCGGGATCATACCGTTGACCGCCAGCTCCATCGCCTTGGTCGGGCGCTGTGCCATCAGCGTGGCATAGTTGGTGGTCTTGAGGTTGCCGATCCAGCCGGTGTGGCGCTGCCACAGCTTGTTTTCGAGCTTCTTGCCGGTCAAAACAGCCTCAGCGCAGTTGATGATGATGACATTGTCACCGCAGTCAACGTGCGGGGTGAAGGTGGGCTTGTGCTTACCGCGTAGCAGGACTGCCGCCTTGACGGCGACACGACCGAGCGGTTTCCCGGCGGCGTCGATGACGTACCATTTACGCTCGATCTCGCCGGCTTTTGCCATAAAAGTCATAGTTTTTTCCTCCTATTATTGTTGCGGCCCGCAAGCGGCCGTTGAAACGAGGCGTTCCTGGGTCGTTTTCCATCGCACGGACGGAAATGGAGCGCCCTTTTTCGAACAGATCGTATCATACCATACCCATTTTCGGTTGTCAACCCCCAATTTCCGGATTTTTTAATTTACATCCGTCAATCTCTCGTTTTCTCTCTCGTTTGCTCTCATTTGCTCTGTTTCTCTATTTTCATTTCACTTTTTGAAAACCCCTTGACAAGCCTATTGACCAATGATATAATACTCACGTTTATTATAGGTACTTATAGCCATAAGTAACTTTGATTTTGGAAAGGCGTTTTTTATATCACCCGCGTGGGGAGGGACGTTGCTGTGAGCGATCCGCTTGCATCGGAAAATCTGATCTGTATTGAGCATTTGAGTAAAATCTTTCATACTGCCGACAGCGAAGTCGCCGCTTTGCGGGATGTCAATCTCACGATCCGTCGGGGCGAGATATTCGGCATCATCGGTTTGAGCGGCGCGGGCAAAAGCACGCTCGTGCGCTGTATCAACTTTTTGGAAAATCCGACCGAGGGTCGGGTGCTGGTCAACGGCAAGGACCTTACCGCGATGAGCAAAAAGGAACTGCTCCGTCAACGCCAGCAGATCGGTATGATCTTTCAGGGCGTCAACCTGCTGTCCCAGCGGGACGCCATCGGCAACGTCTGCTATCCGCTGGAGATCACCGGCGTTCCGCGCGCGAAGGCGCGCAAGCGTGCCGTCGAGCTGCTGACTCTGGTCGGGCTTCAAGACCGTATGCACGCCTATCCGTCGCAACTGTCCGGCGGGCAGGCACAGCGGGTGGCGATCGCCCGGGCGCTGGCAAATGAGCCGCAGATGCTTCTGTGCGATGAGGCGACCAGCGCGCTCGACCCGACCACGACCCGCTCCATCCTCGACCTGTTGCAACGGATCAACCGGGATATGGGGGTCACGATCGTGGTCATCACCCACGAGATGAAGGTGGTCGAGCAGATCTGCCACCGCGTCGCGGTCATTGATCAAAGCCGTATCGTCGAGCTGGGCAATGTCAAGGATGTGTTTTTGTACCCGCAATCCGCGATCGCGCGGGAGCTGATTTTGCCGAAGGGGGATGCCGTGCCGTCCGAGCTCGGCAGGCGGTGCCTGCGTGTCGAATATGACGGTGCGACGGACGAAACTTTGATCTCCCGCCTATCGCTCCAGTGCCGGGTGCAGGTCGGTATTTTGTCCGCCTCGGCGCCGACGGCGGACGGAACGGCAGGCTCGCTTTTGATCCGTCTCCCTGCCGATCCCCGCGCCTGCGAGCGCATCACGACCTATTTGACGGAAAACGGCATTCGCTTTCGGGAGGAGGATCTGCCATGACCGAGCTTTTCACCAATATTTTCGGCAACGGGTCCTGGCAACCGTATGCCGATGCGACGCTGGTCACGCTCATTATCACCGTGGTCGGCGCCGCCATATCGTATGTTTTCGGCATCCCGATCGGGGTTTTGCTGTATATGACCGATAAAAACGGCATTGCGCCGCACCCGGTCGTCAATCGCGTGATCGGGCTGATCGTTAATATCCTGCGCTCGGTACCGTTCATCATCCTGCTGGTGATGACCCAGCCGATCGCCAAGTTTATTGTCGGTAAAAAAACCTCGATAGAGGCGTTCATCGTTTATCTTGTCATCGCGGCGGCGCCGTATGTTTCCCGTGTGATCGAGTCCTCCCTCAAGGAGACCGACAGCGGCGTCATCGAGGCGGCACAGGCGATGGGAAGCTCCAACTGGCAGATCATCACCAAGGTGCTCCTGCCGGAAGCCAAGCCGTCGTTGCTGATCGGCGCGGCGATCGCCATCACCACCATCCTCGGTTATACGCCGATGACCTATCTGATCGGGCAGGGCGGCCTGGGCGCCATGGCGATACAGTACGGACTGTATCGCTTTGACAGCAAGATCATGTATATCGCCGCCGTTCTTCTGGTCGTGATCGTGCAGATCATCCAGGAGGTCGGAGCGGGGATCGCCAAGGCGACCGACAAGCGCATCCGTAAGTAAGAGGGGTGAACAGAGTATGAAAAAAGCGGTTTCTTTGATTTTGGTGGTGATGATGCTGATGCTCTGCCTTACCGGTTGCGGTGGGGAAAAAGACGGCAACAAGATCGTCGTCGGTGCCAGTTCGACACCTCACGCGGAGATCTTGGAATCGGTCAAAAACGTGCTGGCAGAGCAGGGCTATGAATTGAGCATCAAGATTTACGACGATTTTGTTTTGCCGAATACGGCGACGGAGGACGAGGAGCTGGACGCGAACTATTTCCAGCATACGCCGTATCTGGAAAGCTTTAATGCCGAAAACGGCACCCATCTTGTCAGCGTCGGCAAGATCCATTATGAGCCGTACGGAATCTATGCCGGCACCTGCAAGAGCCTGGCGGCGCTTCCGGACGGCGCCAGGATCCCGGTGCCGAATGACCCGTCCAACGAAGGGCGGGCGTTGCAGCTGCTCGCCGCCAATGGGCTGATCAAGCTGAAAGAGAATGCCGGATTGACCGCGACCAAGCAGGATATTACGGAAAATCCGCATCATTATGACATTGTCGAGATGGAGGCGGCGCTGATCCCCGGTGTACTGGACGATTGTGCCGTTGCCGTCATCAACGGTAATTACGCGATCGGTGCAGGTCTGCGGGTCAGTCAGGCGTTGGCGGCGGAGTCCAAGGACTCTGAAGCGGCGCAGACCTATGCCAACATTGTGGCGGTCAAAGAGGGGCGCGAAAACGATCCCGGTATCAAGGCTTTGGTTGCCGCTTTGCAGAGCGATGCAGTCAAGACCTTTATCGTCGGCAAATACGACGGCTCGGTGGTGCCGAGCTTCTGACAGAGCAAAGAACAGCCCGGTGCAGTCCGCTCGTGACCGCACCGGGCTTTTTTGCGCTGTGATTGGACTATGGAAAAATGTTTTCGACAAATCGGTGGATGGGTTTGAACCCACGTAAATAACAAGTGATATATCGGCTTCGCCGATGTGAAATAATGCCTTTGGCATTGTGAAATATTTCTGCTTTCGC
>CALDHV010000117.1 GCA_937902305.1 uncultured Clostridia bacterium | reverse complement strand
TATCGAAAAACTGGAACTGCATCCGGCAAAGGCACAGCCGGTGCCGACTGCGGCGGAAAAGAAGCCGACGTCGCAGAAGCGCAGAAAGCGCACATCGGATACGCCCAGCTTTTCGGCGGACGCTTTGGCCTCACTCTCACGGAGGGCGACAAGCTCATCCCCCGAGCAAGGGGCTGCGCCGTCGCCGTAGCGGCCGTCAATGCAGATGAGGAAGCAGACTGTTTTTCCTTCCGCGGCAAGCCTTGCCGCGGTCGCGCCCGCGCCGATCTCCACCGCCGGAGCCTTTGTGAAATAATAGTTGAGATATACCGCCGCCCCCAATGCAACCAGCAGAGACAGCATCAGCCATTGCTTTTTTTGAAACAGTTTCTTCATACCTATGTTCCTCCCGTTCATTCTTACGCTTATTCCGACCGGGCGACCCAAACGCGCCCGGATGACAGATGAAATGCTGTTGTGATCAAGGAAATCACATTTTCACGCACCGCGGGATCACCTCCGCCCCGACAAACCACCGCCACACCACGCACCGTCGGCTGTATTTCGGTAAGAAGCAGTCCGACCGCGCCGCTGTCTGTTTCGACCAGCAGGGTCTTTTCGCCGGTCTGCGATTTTTCACCGGCGTAAACGAAGCGACTACCCTGCTCCAGTGTGACCATAACGCGGCAATTTCCGACCCCCGCCACCCCGGTGAGCATATTTGTGATGCGCTTTTCCAAAGCGGCTTCGATTTCCGAAGCCTCCACCATCTGCTGTGCTGTCGCGGTCGGCGCACGGCGGGACGGCAACCATTCAGACAGTGCGATCAACGCAATGCCTATCAATCCGATACCAATCAATATCCGCCGTTTTTTATCGCTTTTCACCGTTAAGAGGCGACGAAAAACAGAAGCCGCTTTTTCCGGCATTACGCACCATCCCCCTCCGCTCCCGCAACCAGCACCGGCACGCCGAGCCGTTTTTCGGCTATCTGCATCACCGTGA
Source organism: uncultured Clostridia bacterium (assembly GCA_937902305.1). GTDB lineage: Bacteria > Bacillota > Clostridia > Oscillospirales > Acutalibacteraceae > UBA5905. The sequence goes on along the minus strand of CALDHV010000117.1, from coordinate 20,234 downwards.
TCGACCGGGCAAGGCTTTTTTCATTGACATAAACCGTGATCTGTCCCATACTTATGCTCCCCTCTGCGTCAATATCCGTTTTTGCGTGGACTTTTTCCGCTTTCAGTCCGTACGACACCAGGGACTGATTGACCATTTTCAGCAAAATGCCGTCCACGGTTTCACTAAATTGGCGCTGTATCACCTCGGAATATGCCGTATGATCGTTTTCCGGTGCCTCTATGCTGATATTGGGGATTTCCCATTGAATCGAAAACAACGGACTCAAAACAACACATAAAAATATGGCGGGCAACAGCATCCGTCCCGTGCGTCCGACGGATGTATCCGGAAAAAGCCGGTACAGCAAGGTGCAGGATAATGCCGCCGCACAAACCGTTACCGTCCACTTGCCAAGTGTTTCCATATCACACGCCCTTTCCCATATAAACTACGACGGTGGTTGATACGATCATCAACAGCGCAAAAACCGCCAGCACCGCGATCAATACGCGCACAGTCGCGACCACCGTCCCGCATAGCTTTTCGATCGCAGAAAGATGAAATAACCCGCCCAACGCGACCCCTGCCTGCAAGCAAAGGCTCCAGCATACACAACTGAGCATCGGCGGCAAAACGATCAGCACCGTCGCAACGACACCAAAGCATCCAACCGTAGAGCGCAGAAGCCCCGCACAGCCGATCACCGTCGAATACGCCTCACTGAGCAATCCGCCGACCACCGGCACAAAGCTTGCCAGAGAGAACTTGACCGCTCTGCCGCTCAAGGTGTCCCCTGCCGCCGCCGCCATTTGCTGGATGGAGAGAACACCGGAAAAGATGGTCGAAAACAGCCCCAGCACCCACAAAATGCCGCGATGAAAGAAAGAGCAAATCGCCTCAAGGTGAAACTCCTCCGTCAATGCGCCTGTGCATCCGAGCGTCAGTGAAACGGTAAGTAACGGGATGAGAATGGCCCTCACGAATTGCGCCAAAAGCTCAATCGCGCCGAACAGCACCGTTTGATAGGCGGCGGCGCTGACCGCACGGCCTCCCGCCGCCAGCAAGCCACCGTACACGGGAATAAAGCTGACCAAAAAGACCGTCACGCTGTCCACCGCCTCGCGTACCTGCTCCAGCAAAGCGACCAACGGAGTTAACAATAATCCCCCGGTCGCCAATACCGAAACGGTATGATAGGTCTGCCGGACACCGAGATTTTCGGTCGCGTTTTCCACGCCGCCGAAAAGCGCCGCCAACACCGTCATTGCCGCGACTACCCAAAGTGCCGCCAACGGCCCGTCCGCACGATCACCGATCAGCAAAACAAGCTTTTTCAAAACCGGCTTCAGCTCCAAGGAAGCATAGGGTCGCGGCGAAAAATCGCCGAAGCCCCATTCCTCCATCAAGTTCGCAACATCACGCGGGAGCTTTTGTATCAGCTCATCCGCGCCGCTGGAGGATATTTGCTCAAAATATCCATCCGGCAAGTCATCCGCCTTTACAGGTATAATGAATATCAGCAACAGTAAAAGTGTCAGTATTGTTTTTTTCATCCGTTCAACCCCTGCCCGGTGATGACCGAGGAAACCAGCGTCAACATACTTTCATACAACGGTATCGCTACGACCATCAGCAGAACACGACCTACCAATTCCGCTTTCGTAGCAAGCGCCGTTTCTCCGGCATCGCGGCAGGTATCTGCCGTCAGTTGTGTCACAAGGCATATTCCCGCCGCTTTCAGTACGGACGAAAACTGCAAGGACGAAAAACCGCCCGCCGTCATCATTCGCCGCACCGCCGCCAGTAAAGGCGTAATCTGCGGGAACACCAGTAGCAGCACCGCCGCACCGGTCGCCAAAGACAATACTGTAGCGAGCTCCGGGCGTTGCGGTCGCAATACCGTTATCAAAAACACGCCGGACAGCAAAATGCCGACTGCCGCCGTCAGTATGCCATTCATAGTCCGAACACCGACTTGACGGTGTCAAACAATTCGCTGATCTGTGTCACCACCATCGACAGTACCACGATAAGCCCCGCCAGTGTCATCAGCATCGCTTGTTCCTCCCGTCCGGAGCGCACCAACAGCTGATTAAGCACCGCAACGATGATGCCAATTGCGGCAATCTTAAAAATCAAGTCCACATCCATTGCGTAAAGCACACTTCCTTTACAGAATAAGCATCGCCAGCGCGACCCCGCCCGCCAGTCCGACCGTCGGGTAGATCTGCGCTTTCGGGAGCGCCTGACGCGCCGCCTCCTCGCGAAAGCAACGAGCGATTTCCCGAAAGCTTTCCAGGTGCGCGATCTGCTCCTTGAGCCCCGTTACCCCGCACCCGCCGGCATAGGTGAGCAGTGTTTCTCTTTCCTGCTGTGTCAATTCGGCGTGCGTCAATGCCGCAGAAAAAGCATCGGAAAATGTGTATTCCTCCAATAGCCCGGACACGCTTTTCACCAGCGAAAAATCAGCAAACGCACCGCTCTTATCCATATCCCGCCACAGTTCTGCCAGCGGTCGCGTCGTGTAGGTCATCTGGGTTTGCAAAGCCTCCAGAACCTGCCCAAGTCTCTCCCAAAACCGCACGCGAGACAATTGGCGGCGAGCGTAATAAATACCCAGCCCGCTCCCTGCCGCCACCAGTAAAATTATACCGATCCATTTCATTGAGCATTTCCTCCGTTGACAGCATTTGCCGGATCTGACCGGGAGATTTTCTGCCGCACAAAAATACCCAGCGGTCGAACGTCCGGTTTTCCAGCATCCGGCGAAAAATCGGCGTATTTCCTACCGCGCCCGCCTCACCGTGCGCCGACGTAATGACCGCCACCCCCGCGTGTGCGCAGTCGATCACGCACCGCGCCTCCTCCGCACTCCCGAGCTCATCAAAGAGAATGACCTCCGGCGCAAGGCACCGCAACGCCTGGCGGATACCGACGGTTTTCGGGTATGAGCGCAAGACATCGCATCCCGACAGACAGCCCGCTCCGCTCAATTCCTCCCGCTCGTCCACGACGCTGACCCGTTTCCCTCTTTCGGCAAGAATCGCGGCGGAATCCCGCAGAAGAGTTGTTTTCCCGGAGGACGGACTGCCGATCAGCAGGGTGCTGTAAAGGTAGTCGCCTTGCCATATTTTTTGGACAAGATCGGCGGCGCAACCGGCGTGTCGGCGCGGCAGACGGATGCAAAGCGATGTCACGCTACGCACGGTGCGAACCGACGACGCCTCAAATACCGCTGTCCCCGCCACGCCGACGCGTATTCCGCCCGACACCGCAATATATCCCTGCCGCAGTTCCTCCTCGTGGGCATAGACGGAATCATCGCACAGCCGACAAAACAGCCGTTCCAAGATAGCGGGAGAACATTCGGTATGCGGCACGGAATATTCTTCATTCGGGAGCGATAAGGATAGCGGTCTTTCCAGTCGCACCCGTATTTCCTGCGTGTTATCGGTCACACGCCGGGGTATATTTTTCCATTCGCTCTGCCATTCCGCCGGAAAATAACGCCATATCGTCGTCCATTCGTCCACGCCTGTCCTCACCTCTGTCACACTATATGGTCTTGTCCGATGAAATAGAACGGACGAATTGACATTCGGCGGTTTTTTTGATACAATTTTGAAAACAAAACACCGGAGGTGGACGTAAATTGAAGGTCGCGGGCATCATTGCCGAATACGATCCCTTTCACAACGGTCACGCGGCGCATATCGCGGCGACCCGCGCGGCGGGAGCAACGCATATCGTTGCTGTGATGAGCGGCAATTTCACCCAACGCGGTGAGCCGGCGGCAGTGCCGAAAACCCTGCGCGCGCAAATGGCGCTGAAAAACGGTGCCGATCTTATCATTGAGCTTCCCGTCCCGTGGGCGATGGCATCTGCCGAGCGTTTTGCCGCAGGCGGGATTGCGCTTTTAGACGCGATGGGCAATGTCGATACCGTTTCTTTCGGCAGTGAATGCGGCAGTATCGAATTGCTGACCGAGGCGGCAAGCCTGAGCGAGCGCGAGGAATATCGCACCGCCCTGCACGACAGCCTGGACGGCGGCATCCCGTATGCCGCCGCGGTGCAGGAGGCTGTTTGCGCTGTAGATCCTGCTATGGCATCGGTATTGTCCGCTCCGAATAACATACTCGGCATTGAATATATCCGCGCCGCCCGACGGTCGCAGACGCCATTCTCATTCTTTACCGTCCCCCGTATCGGCACGGAGCATAACAGCACTGTAAAGGTAGACGCCTTTGCATCGGCAAGCGGTATCCGACAGGAGCTTTCGTTCGGTCACACAGAGGAGGCATGCCGCTATATGCCGCCATCCGCCGCCGCAATTTTGTCGCAAGCTGTCCGTAACGGGATGGCTCCCGCCGATGCGGGAAAAGCCGCGACCGCCATCTTGATGCGTCTGCGCTTGATGTCGCAGGAGGACTGGGCGACTGTCCCTTATATTTCGGAGGGACTGCAAAACCGTCTGGCACGTGCCGCCAAGACCGCGACCGATTTAGAGAGCCTTTTTTCGGCCGTCAAGACCCGCCGGTACCCCTTGACCCGTCTGCGGCGTATCGTGTGGGCGGCTATGCTCGGCATCCCCGTCGGAACAGACCGTCTGCTCCCGCCGTATATCCGCATTCTCGGAATGACGGCACGCGGAAAAGAATTATTGAGCGGAGAAAAGAGATTGCCGCTCGTATCCCGCTATGGCGATATTGCCGGGCTGGACACTTTTGCGCAGAAAATCTACGCGTTGGAGGAGCGTGCAACCGACCTGCACGCGCTTCTGCTCCCGAAGCCCCTGCCGTCAGGCACCGACCGCACGGCAAAAATGATAAATATATAGTTTTTTACATTGACGGGCAGTTGTTGATGTAGTATAATGTCAAAGAAATTGTAAGCTTGGAGGATTAATTATGAGCCGTTATTCAGAAGCAAAAGAAATATACCGTGCCATCGGCATTGACACCGACGAAGCCATACGCAAATTGCAGAATATTTCCGTATCCGTGCACTGCTGGCAGGGCGATGATGTTGGTGGCTTTGACAGCAAGGAAGCTTTATCCGGCGGCATCCAAACCACCGGCAACTACCCCGGAAAGGCAACAACACCGGAGCAGTTGATGCAGGACTTTGATTTGGCGCTCAAGCTGATGCCCGGCAAGAAAAAGCTCAATCTTCACGCCAACTATGCGCTGATGGAGCCGGGCGCGTTTGTGGATCGCGATAAGATTTCTCCCAAGCAATTTGAAAAATGGGTTGCCTTTGCCAAGGAGCGCGGTATGGGCTTGGATTTCAACCCCACATTCTTCTCGCATCCGATGGTCAAGGACAACCTCACGCTGTCCTCCCCCGATGAGACGGTGCGCCGTTTCTGGATCGAGCACGGCAAGCGCTGTATTGAGATCAGCGAATATTTTGCTAACGAGACCGGTGTTCCCTGCGTGATGAACATTTGGATCCCCGACGGCTACAAGGACATTCCCGCCGACCGGCTGGGCCCCCGTGCGCGGTTCAAGGCATCGCTTGACGAGATCCTTTCCGTGCCGTACGACAAGAAAAAAGTATATGTCACGCTGGAGTCCAAGGTATTCGGCATCGGTATGGAAAGCTATACCGTCGGCAGTGCCGAGTTCTGCCTGAGCTATGCCAACTACAAGGGCATCACTCCGCTGATGGATAACGGTCACTATCATCCGACCGAGGTCGTATCCGACAAGGTGTCCTCGCTGTTGCTCTTTAACGGTAAGATCGCCCTCCACATCACCCGCCCCGTGCGCTGGGACAGCGACCATGTCGTTCTCTTCGATGATGAGACCAAGGAGATTGCCAAGGAGATCGTCGCCCACAATGCGATCGACCGCGTTTTCATCGCCACCGACTATTTCGATGCGTCCATCAACCGCATCTCCGCGTGGGTGACGGGCGTGCGTAGCGTGCAAAAGGCGTTGCTCAATGCTCTGCTGACTCCGCACGACGCACTCAAAGACCTGCAAAACGCCAATAACACCACAAGACTGATGGTGATGCAGGAAGAGCTGAAAACCATGCCGTTTGGCGATATTTGGAATGAATATCTGCGTCAGGGCGGCATTGAGGCGGACTATTACGCGGTCATTTCCGAGTATGAAAAGACCGTTTTGAGCAGGCGTTGACCTATGGCACGCGAAATATTGTTGGCAGGGGTCCCGCAGGAGGAATTACAACCGGCTCCGCCCCCGCCTCCGCAGACCCCGAAAAGCAAATGGGAAAACTTTTGGTATCATTATAAATGGGCGGTGATCGCCGGTGTTTGCGCCGCTGTCTTGTTGGCTGTCCTGCTCGGCGATGCGCTGTCCAAGGATAACCCCGACTACACGCTCCTGCTGGTGACGGAACGCGACTATCTGCCCGCGTCCCTGCAGCCGATGCAGACCTATCTCGAGCAGTACGGCACCGACCTCGACGGTGACGGCAAAACCGAGGTCAGGATCATCACCTGCCATCTCGGTACGGTTGATAGCGGTACCACGACAGATCAATACACCAATTTCCAGGTATTACAATCTCACCTGATCGCCGGCGATGTGATGCTGTTTGCCTTTGAACCGCAGTATTTTCAATGGTTTGTCAAAACAATGGATGAGCAAGAGTATCAGTTCCTATCTCCGCTCGAAACGGATGGTGCCGGTGTTGCCGAGGACGGCTTGAGCTGGAACTGGAAGGATAACACCAAGGCGCAGGAGGCAGTCAAGCAGTCATTCATTCCGCAACTGAATGTCGGATTGCCGGAAAAGCTTTGCTTCGGCGTGCGGGTCGCCAGCGGAACTGCCGCCAGGCGCACCGAGGAGCAACAACAGGCGCTTGCGCTTTTACGAGCCGTGATAAATGGATAAAAGCAAGACCGGACTGTTACGAACAACAGTCCGGTCTCCATTATATCAACTGCATAATGATCCACATGATGAGCGCGCCGCCCCCGGCGGTCAATAGCGCGCGAACGCAACGGAGCAATATCATTTTCCGCCGTTGCCGACGCATACCGGCGTAGGTGTCTGCCTGCCGCACCACCTTTTCCGCCAGCCTTTGCAAAACCGCCTCCGGCGGCTGACTGCCGCCCGGTCGCACCACCAAAAACGCTTTTTCAAAATACGGACTGCCGGTATTCGTGACCTCGATCATCTGCCGATTGATGCCTTTTATCATCGTCGCCGCTCCTTTTGCCTGAAAATCCATCCTTTATTATGAGATTTCTGACGTAGGTTATACGCAGAAATATTACAATTCGTAAATCGTCAAGTGCTGTATTTTCACCTTTATTTTTGACGTTTTTAGTGGAAAACTCGGTGGAAAATGTGAAAAAGCCGTATAAAACAAGGGCTTTTTCGACCCAAGAAAACCCAAAATAATATTTTTCAACAATCATCGGGTGACAAGTTTTCATTACTTCGCGTTTACTTCCCTTTACGCAAAAATTGCACCGTGGAAAAAGTTGTATGAAATCCCGATAAACTTTTGATTTTTGGTTGAAAAAATCGAACATATAATGTATAATATATTGATGTTGTATCTTGTAAATGAGCAAGAACAGGAAAGGACGGAATAACACAATGGCAGACAACAAAAAAATGGTGGAAGCCATTACCTCTATGGAGGATGACTTTGCGCAATGGTACACCGATATTGTTAAGAAAGCCGAGCTGGCGGATTATGCGTCGGTGCGCGGCTGTATGATCGTGCGCCCTTACGGCACGGCGCTGTGGGAGAATATCCGTAACGACCTCGATGCACGATTTAAGGCACTGGGGCATGAAAATGTGATGATGCCCCTTTTCATCCCGGAAAGCCTGCTTCAGAAAGAAAAGGATCATGTCAAGGGCTTCGCACCCGAGGTGGCTTGGGTCACGCACGGCGGCAATGAAGAGCTCACCGAGCGGCTGTGCGTGCGTCCGACCTCCGAGACGGTATTCTGCGATCATTATAAAAACATTGTCCACTCCTACCGCGACCTGCCGAAGCTCTACAATCAGTGGTGCTCGGTCGTGCGTTGGGAAAAGACCACCCGCCCGTTTTTGCGTACGATGGAGTTTTTCTGGCAGGAGGGACACACCCTGCACGAGACCGCCGAGGAGGCTATGAAAGAAACCGAGCAGATGCTCAATGTCTATGCGGATTTCTGCGAGCAGTCGCTTGCCATCCCGGTCATCAAGGGGCGCAAGACCGATAAGGAAAAGTTTGCGGGCGCGGAGGCGACCTACCCCATCGAGGCGATGATGCACGACGGTAAGGCGTTACAAAGCGGCACCAGCCATTATTTCGGCAACGGATTTGCCCGTGCTTACGATATTCAGTTCACCGATCGGGAGAACAAACTGCAATATCCGCATCAGACCTCGTGGGGTATGTCCACCCGCATCATCGGCGCGATCATTATGACTCACGGTGACGATAACGGGCTGGTACTCCCCCCTGCCGTCGCGCCGGTGCAGGTCGTCATCCTGCCCATCGCCCAGCACAAACCCGGCGTGCTAGACAAAGCCAACGAGCTGAAAGAGCGTCTGCAAAAGTTTGTGCGGGTCAAGCTGGACGACAGCGACAACAGCCCGGGCTGGAAGTTCTCCGAATATGAAATGAAGGGCGTGCCGCTTCGCTTGGAGATCGGGCCACGCGATATTGAAAACGGCACCTGCGTACTGGTACGCCGCGACAACCGCGAAAAAACCATCGTTTCGCTCGATGAGCTGGAAACCGCCATCCCCGCCCTGCTCAAAGCGGTACACGACGGACTGTATCAAAAGGCGCTCGCGCGTCGTCAGTCGATGACCTATGAGGTCACGGATTACGAAACGCTCAAGGATACCGCCGACAACAAGCCCGGTCTGATCAAGGCGATGTGGTGCGGCGATCTTGCCTGTGAGATGAAGCTCAAGGAAGAAGTCGGTGTCACCAGCCGGTGTATGCCGTTTGAGCAGGAAAAGCTGTCCGACGTATGCGTGTGTTGCGGCAAGCCTGCCGCGCATATGGTGTACTGGGGCAAGGCATATTAAGGAGGCAGTATAATGGATCAGTTGGCCAAACCGCAACACGGCGAAACGGTCGCCGTAATGCATACCAATATGGGCGACATTTCCCTGCGGTTATTCCCGCAGTTTGCGCCGAAAACCGTCGAGAACTTCACGACCCACGCCAAAAACGGCTATTATAACGGCATCGTCTTTCACCGCGTCATCAACGATTTTATGATCCAGGGTGGCGACCCGACCGCGACCGGTTGCGGCGGCGAAAGCATCTGGGGACACAATTTTGAGGATGAGTTCACGCCTCAGTTACACAATCTGCGCGGGGCTTTGTCCATGGCGAACGCCGGCCCCGGCACGAACGGCAGTCAGTTCTTTATCGTGCAGGCAAATAAGGTGCATATCAATCTTCTGGCGCAGATGAATGATTTACCGCAGTATTTTCCGGCGGAAGCGGTAGACGCGTATCGAAAGGTCGGCGGCACACCGCATCTCGATTTTCACCACACTGTCTTCGGGCAGGTGTATGACGGAATAGAGGTCGTGGACACCATTGCGGGTGTCAAGACCGACCATAGCGATAAGCCGCTCGCGGATGTGGTCATCCTCGGCATCGACATCAAAGAGTATGACTGAAACCGTACGAAAAGCGCGGGAGCTGCTGAGTACCCTGACCCCGCTTACGAGTGATTGCGGGCAGGTCTGCGGCGGTCGTTGCTGTCGGGCGTCGGCTCAAAGCATCGGGATGCTGTTATTCCCCGGGGAGGAAACGCTTCTGCCTGCCGACGGCTTCACCGTCCGGGATACCCCCGGCGGAAAACTGGTCGTCTGCGACAGCACGTGCCGACGGGATAACCGACCGCTTACCTGCCGACTGTTCCCGCTTTTCCCCGTGATGGGGGTAGATGGACGTGTGCGGGTCATCTATGATCCGCGCGGCTGGCGGCTTTGTCCGCTGGTACGGCAATGCGAGCACGTACCGTTTTCCCGCGATTTCGTTCACGCGGTACGGTGTGCGGGGCGGCTTCTGTTTGACGATCCCGACATCGCGCCCTTTATGAAGCAACAGCAGGAGGAAATCGAAGACCTCGGTCGCCTTCTCCCCCTTTCCGACTGTCGCCCACCTATCATGAGGCGAAAAATCAGATAAGCAAGGAGTTTTCTTGATGAAAAAGTATAAATGGACGGTTATTCTTACCGCAATATGCGTTTTACTGCTTTGTTTTTCCGGATGCGGTAAAAACAAGCCGGAAAAACAACCGGGAAGCGAGCAAAAACCCACCGTCAAGACCGCATATTCCGATAAAGCGTACGGCTTCCAGACCGAGCTTCCCGCCGAAGGCGAGGAAATCGTCATCCTCCATACCGATTTGGGCGACATCTATCTGCGGCTGTTTCCGGAGGGTGCTCCTAAAACCGTCGAGAACTTTGTCACCCTTGCCAAACAGGGATACTATGACGGACTGACCTTTCACCGCGTTATGAACGATTTTATGATCCAGACCGGCGACCCCAAGGGCGACGGTACCGGTGGTGAAAGCATTTACGGCACTAAGTTTGACGATGAGTTTGATGCCAAGCTTTTGAATATCCGTGGTGCTTTATCCATGGCAAACGCCGGCTCAAACACCAACGGCAGTCAGTTCTTCATCAACCAGAAAAAGGCTTATGCCTCCGCCGATGAGCTGAAGAAAGAGATGGATTACGATACAATGTACCGCAATTATGTTAATCTCTACGATCAGTATGTCAACTACTACGGAGACAGCTTCAAGCAATACTATGCCGATGCCGACACCTTTATTGAAAACTATGTTCACGGCATTTCTCCGCTTTCCTATTTGGTACCGGACGAGGTATGGGAGCTTTACGCCAAATACGGCGGCAACATCAGCCTGGACGGACAATTCCGTAAAACCGGCGGACACACCGTATTCGGGCAGGTCTTCAAGGGTATGGATGTCGTGGATGCCATTGCCGCTGTCGAGACTGACAATAACGACAAGCCCCTTACGCCGATCGTTATGAAATCCGTTGAGGTAACGACCTATTCAAAATGAGCATAAAGGAGAGGCTTTTGTGACGCTGACGGTAAACGGAAAAACCGTTTCCTATCTCGACTCTGCACCCAATCAATCAAACGGTAAGATCATTCTATTTCTGCACGGCTGGGGTGCGCCTGTCGCCACCTATCAACCATTGCTCGATTTTCTTTCCGGCTTCGGGCGGGTCATCGCTCCCGATCTGCCCGGCTTTGGCGGCAGTGATGAGCCGAATGAGCCGTGGTGTGTGGATGATTATGTGCGTTTCACCACCGATTTTGCCACTGCGCTAGATGTGCGGGAGGCGATTTTGGTCAATCACTCCTTCGGCGGTCGCATCAGCATTAAGCTACTGTCGCAGGAAAAACCCGCTTTGACTGTGAAAAAGGCGGTTTTCATCGACGCCGCCGGGATAAAGCCCCGGCACGGCATACAGTATTATGCCAAAGTATACTCCTACAAGCTGTCGAAAAAAGTGATGTCCATCCCGCCGATGCAAAAGCTTTTCCCAAATGCGGTGGAAAAAGCACGCTCCCGGAGCGGGTCGGCGGATTATCGCAACGCCTCCCCTATGATGCGGCAGACAATGGTGCGGTGTATCAATGAAGATCTGACCGATTATTTGCCGCAGATACGCGCGTCGGTTTTGCTGATATGGGGTGAAAACGATACCGCCACTCCCCTGCGGGACGGCAAGATCATGGAAAAGTCCATCCCCGATGCCGGTCTTGTCACGTTGCAGGGCGCGGGACATTTCTCCTATATCGAACAATGGGGCATCTGTCAACGGGTGTTGGCATCATTTCTCGAGTAATCTAATGAAGGGTGGCAAAACGCTATGTTGGAAACAATTATGAAAGCGGCGCTGATGCTGACCTTTTTGTTCAATTACGCCGTGCAGTCGGTGTATTTCATCCATATGCTCCAACTCAATTCCTATCGCCATGAGCGCTATCGCAAATGGTGCCGGGATAATGACAAAAAGCTTGTCGCTATACCCCGACTGATACCGTTTCTCTGCGTTCTGTGCATTGCGCTGTGCCGCGCCATTCCCATGTGGATCGTATATCTCATTTGCGCCGCTTTACTGTTACTGACAGCATTGCTCAACCTACCGCGCAAGGCGAAAAAGCCGCTGGTCATCACCGCCCGCGTCAAGCGGCTGTTTTTGACCGAGTTGCTCATCGGCGCATTGTTGCTTTTGTGCGGGTATCTGCTTTTCCCGCAACGCGGGCTGGGTGTGCTGGGACTATTCTCGATGGTGATATGGCTGTGGGTCGGTTGCGCCAATCAGCTCAATGAGCCGATCGAGAAAAAAATCGCCGACGGCTATGTGAATGACGCGCGCAAACGGCTGGCGGCAATGCCGGATCTGACCGTCATCGGCATCACCGGCAGTTACGGAAAAACGAGCGTCAAAACCTTTCTCAACGCTCTGCTGTCGGTCAAATACAATGTCCTGATGACCCCCGGCAGTTACAATACCACGATGGGAGTCGTGCGCACTGTGCGGGAGATGCTTCGTCCGACGCATCAGGTGTTTTTAGCCGAAATGGGCGCGAAAAACCCCGGTGATATTCGCGAAATATGCGAGCTTGTGCATCCGCGATACGGGGTCATCACCTCCATCGGCGAACAGCATCTTGAAACCTTCGGCACGGTGGACAATATCATCAAAACGAAGTTTGAACTGGCGGACGCTCTGCCCGAGGACGGTATTTTGTTCGCCAATTACGATAATGGCTATATCCGCGCCCGGCAGACGGCGCAAAACACCGTTCGCTACGGTGTCGGAGACGACCTCGATTATCGCGCGACCGATATTACGGTGGACAGCCACGGCTGTCAGTTCACTCTTATTGCCCCGGATGGCGAAAGCTGTACCTACACGACAAAAATACTCGGAGCGCACAATATCCAAAATCTTGCCGGATGTATGGCGGTCGCCCATACGCTCGGTGTATCGCTGAAAGATATGATCTACCCGGTGCGAATGCTCAAGCCGGTCGAGCATCGGCTGCAGCTATTGCCGAATGGGTACATCGACGACGCCTACAACTCCAATCCCGCGGGATTTCGCAGTGCGCTGGACACGCTGGCGGGCTTTGACGCGACGCGGGTGCTGGTGACGCCCGGTATGGTAGAGCTTGGTGACAGACAAGAGGCGCTCAACCGCGAGCTGGGCGCGTATGCCGCGACCCGGTGCGATTACGCCGTATTGGTCGGCGAAAAGCAGGCACCACCGCTATTAGCGGGCTTGCGAGATGCCGGTTTCCCGGAGGAACGGGTGTTTGTCGTCCCGACGCTCCGGGCGGGGCTTGACCGGGTAAATGCGTTACCCGCCGACCGTCCCCGCATCGTACTGCTCGAAAACGATTTACCCGATAATTTTTGATCTCGGAAAGGATTTGGTTATCATGAAAACACGCGTAGCGGTCATTTTCGGCGGTCACAGCGTCGAACACGAGGTATCCATTATATCGGGATTGCAGGCGTATCAGGCGCTTGACCCGGAAAAATACGACGCATTTCCGCTGTACATCGCCAAGGATAACGCGTTCTATTACGGCGAAAATCTGAAAAAGATCGAAAACTACCGGCAAATGGACACCTGCCTTGCCGCGGCAACACGGGTGTTACCGGTCGCGGCAAACGGGTGTGTCGAGCTGATACGCTATCCGGCGAAAAAGCTCGGCAATAACACCGTTGCGGCATTCGATGTCGCCGTGCCGGTCGTACACGGCACCAACGTCGAGGACGGCACGCTGATGGGAATGTTGGAAATGCTCAACATCCCCTATTCCGCCTGTGATGTGACCTCCTCCGCGCTCGGAATGGATAAGTTTGCGATGAAAGCCGTACTCCGTCAAGCGGGCGTGCCCGTGCTGGACGCGGTGCAATTTACAGGCAAGGAGTATGCGACCGACGGCGAGCGCGTGTTGGACGAAATTGAGAAAAAGTGCGGCTATCCCGTCATTGTCAAGCCGGTCAATCTCGGATCATCGGTCGGCATTTCCAAAGCCAAAGACCGCGCCGCGTTAATCGACGCAATGGATCTCGCCGTCAGCTTTTCGTCGCGCGTGCTGATCGAGCCGGCGGTCGAAAATCTGCGGGAAATCAACTGCGCGGTGCTCGGCGATGCCGAAACCGCACGCGCATCGGCGTGCGAGGAGCCGCTCAACGCCGAGGATATTCTCACCTTCGGTGACAAGTATCTGTCCGGCGGCAGTAAAAAGACCGGCGCATCCCAGGGGATGACCGATCTTAAGCGCCGCTGTCCAGCGGAATTGCCCGATGGAATGACCGAAACCGTGCAGGAGCTTGCCGTCAAGACCTTCCGTGCGCTCGGCTGTCTGGGTGTCGCGCGGGTGGATTTTCTCAATAATAAGGAAAGCGGCGCGCTATGGGTCAATGAAATCAATACCATCCCCGGGTCGCTCTCATTCTATCTGTGGCAAGAGGTTGGTCTATCCTTCCCCGCGCTGATGGATGAGCTGGTAAGCCTTGCTTTCAAGCGCCAGCGAGAGCGCGAGGCGCTGACGTTCACGTATGAAAGCAACATCCTTGCCGGCTTCGGCGGAAGCAAGGGTAGCAAAGGAGCAAAACGGTAATTCCGATGAAAGCCGCTTTTATCACCCTCGGATGCAAGGTCAATCAGTATGAGACTGAAGCCATGCGTCTGATATTACAACAAAATGGGGCTGACGACACCGATGTGTCTATCCGCGATGCGGATGCCATCATCGTCAACTCCTGCACTGTGACCGCCGAAAGTGACCGCAAGCTACGCCAACTCCTGCGCCGCTGTCGGCGGCAAAATCCGTCTGCAGTGCTGGTGCTCACCGGCTGTATGCCACAGGCATTTCCCGAAAAAACCACCGCCCTGGATGCCGACATCATACTCGGCAACGCATCCCGGCGGGCTTTGCCGGAAGCAATAGCCGACTTTCGGAAAAATGGGAAAACCGTCGCCATTCCGCCACATTCAAAAGAATATGAGCCGCTGACCATCCGGGAAATGGAAGGTCACACCCGGGCTTTTGTCAAAATACAGGACGGATGCAATCGCTTTTGTACTTATTGCATCATTCCCTATGCTCGCGGGCGGGTACGCTCCCGCGCGGTCGCTGATATTCAAGAGGAGCTGACCGCACTTGCCGCGCGCGGCTATCGGGAGGTCGTGCTGGTCGGGATCAATCTATCCGCCTACGGGCAGGATAACGGCACCGATCTTGCCGATGCCGTCGATGCCGCCTGCGCGGTGGACGGCATTGAGCGCGTCCGTCTCGGATCGCTGGAGCCGGATTTTATGACCGATGAGATCCTGCGGCGGCTGTCGTCACAGCCGAAGCTGTGCCCGCAGTTCCATATTGCCTTGCAGAGCGGCTGTGACGCCACCCTCAAGCGAATGAACCGTCACTATACGACAGCAGACTATGCCGCCCTGTGCGCAAAGCTACGCGAGCGTTTTCCGGGCTGTGCGCTGACCACCGATGTGATGGTCGGCTTCCCCGGTGAAACCGAGGCGGATTTTGCCGCGTCACTTTCATTTACGGAAAGCATCGGCTTTTCCCGCGTGCACGTTTTTCCCTATTCGCGTCGCCCCGGCACGGTAGCCGATAAAATGCCGGATCAAGTACCGGAGGAAGAGAAAAACGACCGCAGTCACCGGATGATTGAAGCTTGCCGCCATTCTGCCGATGCATACGCCGGCGGCTACATCGGCAAAACCGTCACGATACTCACCGAAACACGCCGCGCCGACGGCTTGACCGAGGGATTGACCGACACCTATCTGACCGTCGCCGCCAAAACCGCACAACCGGCGGGAAAAATGATTTCGGTACGCATTATCAGCTATCAAGGCGGCATATTAATAGGAGAAGAAACCGTATTAAAGGAGTGAAACGATGGCGGAAAAACTGCGCAAGCGACAGCATACACCGGGCGAAAAAGCACGTCTGATCCTTTCCGTCGCGTTGCTACTTGTCGTGGTTGTATTGGTGTGCGGATGGCTTATTCTCAAATTGCACGGCAATGAGCCGAAATCGGAAACCGAGCCGACCTCCGATCTGCCTGTCGAAACATATACCAAGGACGACATCGACAATCTTCTGCTGATCATGACCGACGAGGGCTACGAGCGGTTTGTGCTGGTGCAGAACGACCCGGTCAAGCCGGCAATACGGGTCGCATATATACCCGGCAACACCGACACCGGCGGCGGACAGACCCCGACGGTGCTATTCCGTAAATATGGTGCCGCCTCGGTCGTTAACGCTTTGTCCGAAGTGCTCGATTTGCCGATTGAGCATTATTTTGCCCTGTCCGCCGAGGAAACGGAAACCTTTATCAATTATTTGGAAAAAGGCGTTTCGGTCGATTTACCCGAAGCGGTGAAATACGCCGATAAAAACGGCTCGTCTCTGCGCTTGAGCGAGGGTGAAAATCATCTGACCGCGACCCAAACGGTCACGCTGATGCGCTATGATGACTGGCAAAACCCGCAAAACAGCGCGATGCCGGCGCATATTGTCGCGGCGATCCTCAACCGGTATTTCCGCGAAGAACGGTATTTTGCAGCGGATTTTGCCGCGCTGTCCAACTGCTCCAAGACCGATTTACGCATCACCGATTTGACTTTATCGCAAAATAAACTGAGCTTTCTTGCCGCACACAATGATGGCTCGCTCGCGTCGCTCGTCACCCTCTCCGGTGAGGAAAAAAGCGGGCTGTTTATTCCGAGCCGCAAGAAAAACGACCTATATCACTGAAAGGAAAAATCCCATGTCACTTCGCCGCCGTTTGCTCCTATTCGCCCTATGCGTCATACTTTCTTTCTCCATTGGCGGGGGTGCCTTGCCGGAATTATTTCCGAACAGCGAAACGCTCGAAAGCTCCCTTGTCCCCGATGCCGACCGCTACCGCGCGGATTTCGCCGACCGTTTTGCCTATACCCGGCTGGATGATCGGCTCAAAGCGTGCTACGGCTCGGTCTATACGGCGCTCACCGATCATTTTGCCGAGGATGAGCCAATCACATTTAAGGATGAAAACGGCTCTCCGATGCTGTATAATGGCATAATGGTACATTTGCCCTTTGCACTCAAGTCAAAGGAAGAAGCAAAAATCCTATATAACGCACTGTGCGACGACAACCCGCAATTATTTTATCTCGGCACGATATTTTCATTGGAAGGATATGCGGATAATATCGAAAATCACTATACCGCCATTCGCTTTTCCTATACGATGGACAGTGAACAACGCACGGCGGCGCGTGCCGCGCTCGAGCAAGCAATCAGTGAATATATCGCCGGTATTGAAACGCTGACCGATGAATATGAGAAAGAGCTGACCCTGCACGACCGATTACTTGCCGATTGTGAATATGATGATACTGTCAGTACCGACGAAGCCTCCGGCCGCGTATCCCGGTATACCGCGTACGGTGCGTTGGTGGAGCACAAAGCAGTCTGCGAGGGATATTCCCGCGGTATACAACTCCTATTTCAGCGCGCGGGAATGGAATGTACAGTCGTCACCGGTGCCTCTCGTGAAAACGGCGAAAGCCATATGTGGAACTGCGTCAACGTCAACGGTTCCTTCTATCACCTCGACGCGACATGGGATGATAGCGCCGATTATGTGCGTCACAACTATTTCAATATGACAACGCGTCAGGCGGAGATCACGCATATCATCGACGACGTTCAGAAAGATATTCCCCTATGCACCGCATCACTCGACGATTACTTTATCCGAAACGGGACGGATTTTCAACGCTTTGACCGGGAGGAAACGGCAAAAATACTGGCTCAGCATATCATCAACGGTGAAAAAATCGTCCAGCTCCGCTTTGCCGACACGCAGGTCGAGGCGGCATTGGTGTTTTTCAAAAACAGTGTGCTGACATGGCAAATCGTGGACGGTCATCTGGCAGAACACGGATTGTCGCTTGGTAGTTACGCATTACAGCACGAAAACAACGAGGGGATATTGACCATCATCCAAAAATAAGCCATTAAAAATGAGGCTGTGCACGTTCGCACAGCCTCATTTTATATATCGTATTACTCTTCGGCGGGAGCGGCTTCTTCAGCGGGAGCTTCCTCAACCGGTGCCTCCTCCGCGGCAGGAATCTCAACCGGCACTTCCTCCGCCGGAGCTTCCTCGACCGGGAGCAGAGCACGGATAGAAAGGCTGATGCGCTTGCGGTCACAGTCGATTGCGGTGATCTTCGCCTCGACCTCATCACCGATCTTCAGCTCATCCTGCGGCTTTTCGACACGATGATTGGAGATCTGGGAAACGTGTATAAGACCGTCCACACCGGGCACGATCTGCGCAAACGCACCGAACGCGGTCATACCGACCACCTTGACGGTCGCTACGCTGTCCACAGCATACTGCGCCTTGAAGATCTCCCACGGGTTGTCCTCCGCTTTGCGGTAGCCGAGCGAGATTTTCTTCTTCTCGGGATCAAGCGCCTTGATAAACACAGTGACGACATCACCGACATTCATCACCTCGGACGGATGCTTGATGCGCTTCCAGGACATTTCGGAAATGTGCACCATACCATCCACGCCGCCGAGATCGACGAACGCGCCGTAAGAGGTAAGCGACTTGACGGCACCGGTGTACTCCTGACCAACCTCTGCCTGCGCCCAGAATGCCTCTTCCTTTTCCTTACGAGCAGCCTGCGCGACCTGACGCACCGAGCCAACCGCGTGACGACGATGAGCGTTGAGTTCAATGATCTTCAGCGACACAGTCTCACCCTTGAGCGGAGAAAGATCCTCCATACGGTTGACCGACGCCTGCGACGCGGGCACGAAAACGCGCACGCCATCGACATTGACCAGCATACCGCCCTTGATAATGTCGGTCACCTTGCCTTCCAGCACGGTGCCCTCCGTCTCGGCAGTGGCGATGGTATCCCAGCCCTTGAGCGCATCTACGCGCTTCTTGGACAGCATAATGGTACCCTCTTCATCGCGAGTACGCATAATGAGAAGCTCCAATTCGTCCCCCACCTTGACCAGATCGGCAGGGTTGGCAGAGGGATCATTGGACAACTCCTCGACGGGGATGTAGCCCGTCTGCTTACGGCCAATGACTTCTACCTGTACCTCGTTGGGCGCAATAGCGGTGACCAACCCACGGACTTTATCATCAGTGGCGTTCTGCAGAGTCGCATCCACAGCGGCGGCGAACTCTTCAGAGCTCATCTCCTCTTTAATTTCGGGGATCGCGGGGGTTTCCTGGGTTTCGCTGTTGTTGACGATTTCGGACATAATGACATGTACCTCCTTTATAATATCGGCAGGCGTCGATGCTCCGGCGGTGATCCCGATCGTATCACCGCGGCGAAACAGCTCGCGCCGAATGTCGCTGACCGTTTCCACCGCGTGGGTCGGGCAGTAATCCCGACAGATGTCACGCAGCTTGGCGGTATTGGAGCTTTCGCGTCCGCCGACAATAACCATATGATCGCATTGCCGCGCCAAATCCGCGGCTTCCCGCTGCCTCTCGGCAGTAGCATTACATATTGTATCAAATATTTGTAGATTTGTACAGCGTTTTTTTGCAATTTCTACGCATTTTTTCCAAATAATTGCGTGAAATGTTGTCTGCGCAACCATAATCAGGGACAAATCAAGATTATCACCATGACGATCAAGCCAATCTGTCAATTGTTTTTCATCAGAAAAGACAAAGGACGGCCCCGAGCAATGTCCGCGAATGCCCAGCACCTCCGGGTGATTTTCGTTCCCGGCGATCAATACGGTGCAACCATCAGCGGATTTTTCCGCCACAATGCGGTGGATCTTAGCGACAAACGGGCAGGTCGCATCGTGATACCGGATACCGAGTGCACTAATGCGCTCGTATGTCTCCTGCCCAACTCCGTGGGAGCGGATGACCAGCACGGCATAACTCGAATATCCGATCAGGATGACAGTAACCATCAAAAGACCCGTATTGAGCCAGCGCATTTTTTCCGAATATTGCTTCTGCAGACGTCTATAGGTGTACCAAATACCGAACACCAACAGAGCCACTATCAGCACCAGACAAACCGCCATACCCGTATTGAACGGACAGCCGAACACATTGACAAACAGCAGTTCGAACCAGCCGATTACGGTAGGAATACCGGGGATGATACCGTAGAGAATGACAGCCAGGATGACGCACGAAGCGATAAAGGCGAGGA
>CALDHV010000116.1 GCA_937902305.1 uncultured Clostridia bacterium | reverse complement strand
TATGAAGCGTGCCTTCGGCACACGGAAAGGTTAGTGTGCGCTTCGCTTCATGCGAGCGAAAGCGAGTGCTTCATGGCGGCAAAACCGCCGCTTCATGTTTGCCGCGCATTCATGCGCAAGCAAACGCATCATAGACAGACCTTTGCATTTGTACTAAACTTTATTATGAAAGGCGGTTCTTTATTAGTGTATCAACGCATTATTTCCCAAAAGGCATCCGGGGGAGCTTGACGTTTTTCACCTTGTCGATGACCATTTCGGCAAGCTTCTCCGCTTTTCTCTCGTTCTTTTTCTC
Organism: uncultured Clostridia bacterium; assembly: GCA_937902305.1. Classification (GTDB taxonomy): domain Bacteria; phylum Bacillota; class Clostridia; order Oscillospirales; family Acutalibacteraceae; genus UBA5905. The sequence goes on along the minus strand of CALDHV010000116.1, from coordinate 7,430 downwards.
CTTGTGCTTTTTGGCGATCACGATGCCTAGCACCGTGCCGCCGACCACCAACGCCGCCAGACTTGCTCCGGCGATCAGCTGAACGGTCTTATTCTGATAAAACCTTTCCTTGTCTTCTTCGACGATGACCTCGCCGTCGAGTGCTTCCTCGTCGTCGAATGGCGCTTCCTCGGCGGGTGCGACCTCCTCGACGATCTCCTCAACGACCTCCTCCATCGGCTGTTCGGTGATTTCCTGCTCGTTAAGCTCTATGTTTTCCTGTTCGTTTGTCATTTGTAAATCCCTCCTGAAATAATGTTCGGTCAATCCGGGGTATTCCCGCGCCGATGCCTGCATTTGGCGATGATGCCAACGGTCAGCAGGGTGGCGGCAGACACACCCGCGCCGACAGCGGCGGCACGCAGGGTGCGCACAAGCTCGCGACGGCGTTCGTCCTTGCCTTTTGCCACGGTGACGGACGGCTCAGGCGTTTCCTCCGGCGCGTCCGTCGGTCGCTTTCCGGCGGAAAGAGTGATCCCGGTATGAAACTGTATGCCGAAACGGCTGATGTCCTTCGGCCACTTTACCTCAACGGTTTTTACCATAACGGCACCTCCTCTTAATCTATTATATCAGTACGTCGATATAAAGAAATGAACATTTTGTAACAAAAGGCGATTATTTTTGCAATGTCCCGACTTTCTTTGATTATTCCGCGCGGACGGTCTGCCCGGCGGGTATGCGGATGATCTGCTTTTTGTCTTTTTCCACCCACAGGTCGATCGCGGTCGGGTTGGTGAAGACCGTTTCGTCCGCCGAGATGAGCAGCATACTCTGTGCGGTCATATACTGCCATATATCGCGGTTGGCGGCGTACCAGATGCGCTCATCCCCGGCGACCGTGCGGACGATCTGCTCCATTTTCGCCCAATCCTCCTCGGTGCGGAACTCGTGGCTGTGTCCCCAGATGTACAGCAGGGGATGCGTCCATTCCGAGTCGAGCGAGCGCATAAACCTTTCGCACAGCGGCAGAGCGGCACGGTGATGGCAGGTCGGGTGCCACGCGAGGAAATCTTCCGGCAGAGCAAAGCCGCCGGTATCCTTGGTGGTGCGGGAATAGACGATGCCGCAGGCACGCATGGTTTCCTCCACGGCGGCGTTGTAGGAGCCGCTCGGATAGGACATTCCGATGACCGGCTCACCGCCGTTCACGATCTCGTTGCGGCGGCGATCCTCCATCACCTCGCCGATCAGCGAGGGGGACGGCATCCGCGCCGGCCAGCCGTGCTGCACGGTGTGGCAGGCGATCTCGTGTCGGCGGTAGCGTTCGCCGAATGCCCGCATTTCATCCTCGCTCCACCCGGCAAAGCGCTGGGAATTGAGATGAAATGTCCCCTTGACTCCATAGCGGTCAAACAGCGCAACCAGACGTACATCGCCGTCTGCTCCGTCATCATAGCTGAAGGTGACGATGCGCTTCTTCCCGTCCGGAAAAACATTGTATTGTATCATAGCACTCCTCGCTCATTTCACCGCGTCGGCAAATGGCTCGATGCCGACGGTGTTCCGGCGGATGCAGTCCGCGACCTGTGCCGCGGTCAGTGCGATGCCGTCCTCGGTCAGATGGATTTTATCATCGGCACGGATATAGCGGTCAACATTCCGGGCGACGGCGGAGTGCAGATCATTGATGATGACCCCGCGTTTGATCAGCTCCGGCACAAGCGCGTCGTTGAAGGCGCGGATGCCCTCGTTGGTGTGGTAGGTTTGATCCGGGCGTACCGGTGTGGTGGTGGCAAAAATAACCACCGGCGCACGCTGTTTGAGAAGCGTCGCGATCCGCACCATCGTTTGGACATAGGTGTCGATCGGGGTCATCGCCCCGTCCCCGAACAGATCGCATTCGTCCCACAGACCGTTGTTCCAATGTACGGCAACGCTCCCGCGGATACCGTCCGCCCAGTCGTGCAGACCGCGCAGGGTGTAGGAGGAAAAGCGGCAATTATCATCGGGCTGGAATACGGTGAAATCCGGTGCCAACAGCTCCGGCACCTTGGTGCCGTAACCGATTCGTCGGATGGAATCGCCGAGCAGAGTTATTTTTTTCATTTGACCATCTCCTTTGCGACTAATGTTACCACTCCCGACGCGAAAAGTCTAGCCCGAAAATAAAAAGATCGCTGGGTGTTTGCGGAGTGTCCTATTGGACACTCCGCAAACACCCAGCGGTGCAAGAGGGATTTGTTTCATATCGAATTTCTGCGACAGCAGAAATATATCGAGATTTGCCGATAGGCAAATCATATCGAGTTTGCCCTTGTCAGCCTGCTTTTATCTGTAAGTGTACACTTACTTACCATATAATGTGACGGTTTTCTCAAAAATCTTTTCTGAAAAAACAACTCACCTTATCGCAACACCCGGCGGTCGTTTCGGTGGTTTTCGCGCAGATCAGCCGACATCCTTCTGCATCGGCAAATAGACCTCGTCGGCGACAGCGGTGATGTCGAAGCCGTCCAGATCCGCGCCCTCGGCGGACAGCGAATACATCACGCCGGGTACGACATCGTACCACTGGCAAAGCTCGACGGTCTTGTCATCCAGCTTGCCTTGTTGCAATTTGCCGGCGATGCCGCCGATCTCGACATCCTCCTCCAGCGCGGGGTCAAAGTTGGTGTAGATGCCGGAAATATCGGTGAACTCGACTGCCGACGCGATGCGGGCGGTCATTTTGGCGCCGTTGCAGGTGAAACGCATTTCACCGATCTCGTCCCGGATAAGGAAATATTGCAAATCCTTTGCATTGGCGGGCACACCGAAATAGAAGCCGATGGTGTTCATAATGCCGTCCATCGTGGTTTCGGTCAGCGGGTTGGTGGTGTTGCCGCCGATCGGGTCGTCATCGGACGCATCGACGGAGATGTCGGCAGGCTCCTTTTCGGCACAGCCGGCGCACAAAGCCGCCAAAAGCAGAACCGCCACCAATAATGCGATTGCTTTTTTCATAGTACATCCTCCTTTTATTTTGAACTACCCTCATTATATCATCGAATTGTGAAAGCGTCAAATACCATACAAACGCAGTACTATTGTAACATTTAATACTTTACAGTGTTTGTAGGGTGCGGCATCCTTGACGCACCGTGAAGTCACATCAAAAACCGATGGGACATCAAGGACGCTGTCCCCTACAACGGAAATAAAGATTAAGTTGTTACAATGTACTACAAAACGACTCGTGGCTTGCACCCATAGGGGAGGGGCTCTGCCCCCTCCCTAATCAGACGTTAGACGATATGGGTTTTGGCTTGTGCGTAGCCGGAGGTTTGTGTATATGTCGGGACTGTGCCGCAGGGGCGAGCATTGTGTCACCCGTTAAGATTTGCACGAACTTTTGGACGCGGGCGACCAATGGTCGCCCCTACGCGATCGGTTTCGATTTGTGCGCATCAGAAACAACTCTGCCAATCGGCAGTTTCAGCCATTGGATTGCCGCGTCGCCGCGATGCGGCTCCTCGCAATGACCTGCGGTGGGATTGTGCGAAATAGGTTGCGGGTTTCACACTCCGAGTTCGTGGATACCTCTTGCGCTGTCATCGCGAGGCGAGCTTGCTCGCCGTGGCGATCCAGTGGCAGGAACTAACGGATCATACAATTGTTTCCGATGTACAGAAAGCCTTGCACAGGGAAGCTTTGACGTGATGCGTGCTCCTGCGGTCGGTGTCGGACACCTTATTTCCGCTTTTCACCGAAAACATACCGCCGCTGGATGCGGTAGCTGATGAAGAACAGCACGATGTCCACAACGCATTTGAGTAGCTCCTGCGGCAGAGGAATGAGTGCGCACAGCCCCATGACCGCACCGGCACTCACCAGCATTTGCGCGACGCACAGTGCGTAGTAACGCCATAGCGAGGAAATGATCCTCTTGTGCGAATGGAAAACCGCGTAGCGGGTCAAAATGAAATTGAGCGTCGAGGAAAAAACACGCGCCAAAACGGTGGATAGCAGGATCTGCGTGCTTTCCGCCAAGCCGTCGAACAGCAAACGCCCGAACAACCCGAACAGTGTCAAATCCAGTCCCGCCGAGATCATACTGGCTCCGGCAAACCGCAAAAAACAGCGGATCAGCTTCCAGTAGATCATGGCGCTGTCCCGGATCGGGCGGAAATGACTGCCGCGGTTGTCGTCGATATACACCGTCCGGATCGGTATTTCGACGAACGAATATCCGCACGGAGGAAGCTCCAACAGCATATTCATTTCGTATTCATAGCGGTCGCCGGAGATGGCGATCAGCTTTTGCAGACAGTCGGCGGGCATTGCCCTCAGTCCGGTCTGGGTGTCGCTGACCCGCACCCCGCCGAGCAGGCGCAAAAAGAACTTGGTCGCCTGATTGCCGAAGCGACTGCGCGCGGGCATATTGTCCGCGCGGATGTCCCGCACGCCGAGGAACACTTGATCACTGCTGTCGGCGACCGCTTCCATCAGCGCCAAAATATCGGCGGTGCTGTGCTGTCCGTCGCCGTCCGCCGTGACCACGCCCTGCGTATCCGGGCGATTTTCCGCGATCCACGCAAAAGCCGTTTTGAGCGCCTGCCCCTTACCGCGGTTGACCGGATGGGTGAGGAGGGTGATGCCCGGGCGGTCGCGCAGAGCATCGAACGGCGCCTGATGTTCGCTGTCACTGCCGTCATCGACCAGCACAATGTCCGATACGCCGGCATCCAGCAACGCGCTGACAGTGCCAACAAGCTTTTCGTCCGGATTGAGGGACGGGATCACAACGGTGACGTACATGGCGGCTCCTCCTTTCGGGATTTCACCGCCATTATAGCAGGTTTTGCCGTGACTGGCAAGCCTATTTTTTATCCGACCTTCGGCACATAGCCGAGATAACGGCAGAGACCGACATAAATGGCGTATGCAAACGCATACTGGTCGTTTTGCAGTTTTTGCCGGTCGCCGTCATTGGACAGATACGCCAATTCGATCAGGTTGGCGGGCATCACGGTGCGCCGCAGGACATACAGCGACGGATTGACCCGCACGCCGTTATCCCGCGTGCCGACCCGTTCGACGATAGCATCGAGAATATCCCGCGCCAGCGCGGAGGCGACACTACCGGCACGGTAGACATACACCTCGGTGCCGTTGATGGCGGGGTTGACATTCGCGTTGCAATGGATGCTGAAAAAATAGTTTGCTCCCCACGCGTTGGCGGCCTGCACGCGGGTGGCGAGGCTGGTCGTGTTGCTGGTGCCCAACACTTCGTCCGGGCGATTGCGGGAGGTGCGTGCCTCAAAGCGCCCGTCCCGTTGCAGGATGTCCCGCAGATAGATGCCGACGGGATAGGTGACATCCTGCTCCCGCACGCCGCCGTATTCGGCGCCGCCGTTGACCCCCTGCGGATTATGCCCCTGATCGATGAAAACTTTGATTGCCATAAACAATTCCCCCTTTCCTCACAGTATATGCGAAGAAAGGGGGATTGTTCCTCAATGTACGGAGCCGGTCGTTCCCAGTCCGAAGCTGACCTGCAAGGCACGGTCTACCCGATTCATAGCGCCGTCGTCCAAGCGTCCCATCCGTTCCTTGAGCCGTTGCTTGTCCAGTGTGCGGATCTGCTCCAGCAGGACGATGGAATCCCGGCTCAGCCCGCTTCCGGGTGCCGGGAGATGAATGTGGGTCGGTAGCTCCGCCTTGCCCATCTGACTGGTGATCGCCGCGGCGATGACCGTCGGGCTGTAGCGGTTGCCGACATCGTTTTGCACGATCAGCACCGGACGCACTCCGCCCTGCTCCGAGCCTACCACCGGGCTGAGATCCGCGTAATAAATGTCTCCTCGCCGTACCTGCATCGGTTTCACGCTCCTTTTGTTTTGCGGTTTTCCCCGCACCGTCAGTATGGACATCTTGTCCCGGAATTATACAGCGTCATTTCAGTTTATGCGATTTACTGCGCATTGGTTAAAATAACCGAAAAAGCGCCGTCGGACACTTGACAAAACTGCAAAATTGGTGTAATATAGTACGCGGTAGAGTGTGGCAGTGTTTTTTGTTGGCTCTCCGATGCCGTTTTTCGGCGGGCGTTTTTCCTGCGGCTGTGCATTATGCCGCCGAAAAATGTTTTCCGCATTACAGCTATGCGGTGACCCATCCGGGGTCCTGATCCTTTACGGATATACAGCTTTTACCCGGCAGATGATCCTCTGCCCGGTTTTCCAAAACTGAAAAAGACACGCGGAGGGGCACCTTTTTCCCCGCAATTTGAACGCAAGGTGTGCCCGGTCGGAATAGCAGGGGCAAGACCGTATTCCGACCACGACGGCGCCGCCGTTTTGCGGCGACGCAGAAGTAAGAAAGGATAGGTTTAATTCGTATGCAAGTATCGCTGACTGTGGCGATCCTCATCGGTGTCGGTGGGTTGATCGTCGGCGGTCTGGTCGCGGCGTTGGTGGCTTTCCGCGCCGGTATCGACCACCGCAAGAAAGAGGCGGAGGCCGCCATCGGCTCTGCCGAAAAAGAAGCAGAGCGCATCGTCAAGGATGCGCAGAGCGCGGCAGAGGCCGCCAAAAAAGAGGCGCTGATCAAGGCAAAGGACGAGATTTACCGCCAGCGCAGTGAGTCGGAGAAAGAGCTCAAGGAGCGCCGCGCCGACGTTCAGCGGCAGGAACACCGCTTACAGCAAAAGGAAGAGTCCCTCGACCACAAGATCGAGAACTATGAGAAAAAAGAAGAAGCTCTGGCGCAGAAAGCTAAAGAGATCGACGCCCGCATGGTGGATGTCGAGGCGCTGAAAAAGAGCCAGTACGAGCTTTTGGAACGGCTGTCCGGCTTTACAAAGGAGCAGGCGAAGGAGTATTTGCTCAGCAGTCTGACCGAGGAGCTGGAGCACGACAAGGCGGTCAAGCTGGCGGAGTTTGAGAGCCAGCTCAAGGTAGAAGCCGATATGCGTGCACGCGACGTGATTTCACACGCCATCCAGCGCATCGCCGCCGACCAGGTCGCCGAAAGCACGGTGTCGGTCGTGCCGCTCCCGAATGACGAAATGAAGGGACGCATCATCGGTCGCGAGGGACGCAATATCCGCGCCATCGAAACGCTGACCGGTGTGGATCTTATCATCGACGATACGCCGGAGGCGATCACGCTGTCCGGGTTTGACCCGGTGCGGCGCGAGATCGCCCGCATTGCGATGGAACGCCTCATCTCCGACGGTCGCATCCATCCTGCCCGCATTGAGGAAATGGTCAACAAGGCGCGTCACGAGGTCGAAAACACCATTCGAGCCGAAGGTGAACGCGCGGTGCTGGAGACCGGTCTGCGCGGCATCAATCCCGAGATCGTCAAGCTTCTGGGTCGTATGAGATACCGCACCAGCTACGGTCAGAATGTTCTGAACCACTCCATTGAGGTCGCCCATATAGCAGGTCTTATCGCCGCCGAGC
>CALDHV010000115.1 GCA_937902305.1 uncultured Clostridia bacterium | reverse complement strand
TCGCTATACTCGATGCGCTTCTTCAGGCTATACTTGGCGTTGGGGTTGTAGGCTCCCTGCTGGGGACGACGCTGCTGGGGACGCTGCCGATGATGGTGGCCACGGGCGCGGGCGCGATGAGCCGCAATCGCCGCCGGATCAGCAAATAGCTGACCGTCAGCAGGAGTGCGGCGACACAGCCCTCCCCGATACTGCCGGCGCGGATGCCGAAAAGCAACTGCCAGGCGTTGGTACCGAGCGGCTGACCGCGGAGTGCCGCCAGTGGAGTGGCAAAGGTCATCGCGTCGATGCCGCTCCATTGTCGCGGAAAGGTCGCCCCGGCGAGCAGTCCGCCGAAGCACAGCCGGATCAGCAGAAAAGCGGGAACGACGGGGTGCAGGCGCGGATCATATCGCGCGGGCAACCGGGCGGGCAGGGCGGCGAAAACGCCGGTCAGCCCGCCGATCAGCGCCGCCAGCCATAGCGGAGCGGTCGCCGGCAGGCAAAAGCCCGCCAGCAGTCCGCCGACCAGCGCCGTCGGGAGCGTTTGCCGATCCGGCATCCGGCGGGACAGCAACGCGGATGCGGTCAAATACCCTGCGACTGCGAGCAATTCCAGCAGAACGGCAAAAAAGCGGAAGTAGTAAAACGAGATCAGCGTCGGCGGCAGTAGTGCCGTCAGCCAATCGAGGGCGGTTTCCCGCGCGGCAAGCTCCGACGCGGCGGGCAAGGGTCGTTGCATACGGCACTCCTCCTTTCGACAGCCTTATCATACCAATTTCTGAGGAAAAATACAAGAGGTTTTGCTTGCGTGGGGAAATACGCGCGGATTTTCCTGTGCATACCGGTCAAAGTCACCGTATTTGCCATTTTTCAAATAACACATCTTGACAAAAATCCCGATATTTGGTAATATTTAGACAGAGAACAAAAAAGGGAAGTGAACAAAATGATTTCGACCGGTATCGTGCGGCGCATTGACAGTGTGGGGCGGCTGGTATTGCCTATCGAACTGCGCAGAACATTGGAAATTGACGATAATGACGCGTTGGAGATTTTTGTGGAGGATAACACCGTTATTCTGAAAAAATATCAGCCGGCGTGCATTTTCTGCGGCAATGCGCGGGATGTCATTTCTTATAAGGGCAAAAACATCTGCGCCGATTGCCGCGCGGCATTGAACGAGCAGGGCTGAAGCGAAGCGCGACATATCAATCTGCATATAAAAACACCGCATCCGACCGGATGCGGTGTTTTTGGTTTGCGCGTCAATCGAGATCGGGGATGATCTTGGCGACGTACTTGGAAAACTTGGTCAGGTCGTCCGCGTCGAGGTCGCCGTCATTGTCCACGTCGGCGGCGTAGTATTCGACCGTGCTCAACGTGTTGATCTTGGCGACGTATTTCGCGATCGTCGTCAGATCGTCGGCATCC
>CALDHV010000114.1 GCA_937902305.1 uncultured Clostridia bacterium | reverse complement strand
CGCATCGGTGCATTGCGCCGACAGACGGGTGGCGATCAAGAGCTGTAACGGATCATCCGCGTGCAGGGAGCATACCGCGTTGGGATAAAGTGCCTTGAGCGCCTCGACAGCACTTTGAGCGCGTTGTTTTTTCGTCATTTTTCGTTCTCCTTCGACCGATCGTTCGCTTTGTATCGTAATACAATCGACGCGGTTTGTCAAGCGATGGGGAATGAAGCGAAAAATGTTTGCATTTATCATTTATTTATGGTAGAATATGCCGGAAAGCGGAGGTGAAAACGGTGTCGGCTTTGATTTATGCTTTCTGTGCATTATCATTGATTGTGTTTGCTATAACGATATTTTGGCAGACTAATTTCAAACGTGCACGTTTGTCGTCGCAATGCTTTAAGTGGCTGATCCCGATAATGGGACTGCTGATGATATGCTCTGTTTTGTTCTTTTCCGGCGCTGTGGACGCAAGAGGGATAAAAGCTCTTCCGGTGCTGTCATTTTTGCTGGGGCTTATTCCTGTCATAGTACATTTTCGGGCGCCCAAATCACGCTTTTGGCGCTTTTTTTGGCGTACGGTGATGGTGTGCGGCATCCTCGAATTACTGGTTTTCAATTTTCAATCGACCCATCTGCTGTTCGGAGCGTATCCGCAAGGCGAGCTTGCCGTTACCGATGCGCAGACGGTGCAGAACATTGATGTTACAACCGGTACAAATACCGATAACGGCACTGTGATGCTGGAATGGGACGATATTAACTTCCCGGTCGGTACGCTTTCATTTGACATCGTTTCCGATAAAAAGGTATATTCGGAGATTCACATTGATTTTGCCGATGATACGAGTTCGGATGCTTTTCGCGAGGATCTTATCGTTCGGCGGATAGACAGTGCCGATCAAACGGTGATCTGCAATTTCTCCGGCAAGGTGCATCATCTGCGGTTGCGCTATTATCCCATGGAGGGGGAGAAGATCACCCTGCGTAGTGTCGCATTCAATTATCCGCGCGCACTTCGTTTTTCTTTGATGCGTTTTTTACCGCTTGTTTTGATCGCTTGTTTTATTTGGCTATTAGCTACGTCGCGGCTGTTGTCCCGCTCTTATCAAGATGCCCGTGTCGTGACCGATCGCCTTATCCGGATCGTGACGGCTTTGCTCATCATCGCCGCGGTTTTGCTTACCGATCTTGGCTCTCCGCTCAATTTGAAGCATGATTTCCGCTCGAGATCGGGAAATCAGATCACGCAAGAGCTGGTCGATGCCTTTGCGCAGGGGCATTTGTATTTGAACGACGAGGTCGATGAGCGTCTGTTGGCACTCGAAAACCCATATGACCGCAGTCAACGGATCAATGCCGGGGTGGACGATTTATATTGGGATCATCTGCTGTATGACGGAAAGATCTACTCCTATTACGGTATAGCTCCGGTTGTTTTGCTGTTCCTGCCGTATCATTTGCTGACCGGTTTTTATTTCCCGACCAACTGGGCGGTGCTTTTGTTCGGCTGCGGAGGGATCATATTTCTGTCGGCGCTGTACCTTGCGCTTGTTCGCCGTTTTTTCCGCGATATACGTGCTTCGCTCGTTTTATCGGGGCTGGTGCTGTTGCAGATCGTTTCCGGTGTGTTTTTTTGCTTTTATAACCCGCTGTTCTACGAGATCGCGCAATCTTCCGCTTTCTTGTGTGTTACTGCGGGTGCGTACTTTATGTTGACTGCCGATGTGATCGGGGAAGGGAAGCCGAAAAACGGCAGATTGGCGCTATCCTCCGTATTCCTGAGCTTGGCGGTGCTTTGCCGACCGACCTCGGCGCTGTATTGTGTGGCGGCGTTGCTGTTCATTTATGCCGGATGGCGGAAAAGGCTCCGCGCCGGGGATGGGAAAAAGAGCATTGCGACTTATTTTGTCGCTGCATTGCTCCCGTTTGCGCTGATCGGCGCGGCGCAAATGCTGTATAATTATCTGCGCTTCAGTTCACCGCTCGATTTCGGGATCGCATATTCGTTGACCATCAATGACTTTACGCGGTCTCAATTTCATCTGCAGCTTGCGGGGATCGGCTATTTTCATTATCTGCTGATGCCGCCGGCACTTTCGCAATATTTCCCTTTCTGCTCGATGCGATCTGTGCCGCTGTTTGATGTCAGCGGGTACTATTTTGTGGCGACCCATTCGACACTCGGTATCATCTGGAAAGCATTTCCGGTTTTGGCGTATTTCCGCGGCGGGCAGGCGTGGCGCTTATCCCGCGACCCGCAGAAAACGCTGTATGCCGTTTTGATCGTCGCGGCGTGTGTGTTGTGTCCGCTGATCGCGATTGGATCGATATGGGAAAGCGGGTACGGTACTCGGTACTGTATAGATTTTTCGTGGCAGCTTTTGATTGGCGCGCTGGTAATTGCGTTTGTTCTTTATCGCTATGCAAACGATACTGCAAAACGCTATATGAACACATTCTTCGCGGTTTCTGTGCTGATCGGCGGGTATCTGACCTTTGCGCAGATCTATCAGTGGATCAATCCGTTTGAATCTCTGCCGATCCTGTATCAGCGGATATTCAGCATGATCGAACGCACGATGACATTTTGGGTATGAGATTTGAAATCATAACGTTTTTTGCGAAATATTGTAGCGCTGAAAATAACTTATTGCAAGGCATAACATAGTTTTTCGAAAAAGTGAAAGAAATCCCTTGACAAACGGAAAAGTTTTTCATATAATAACAAGGCGTCCGAAAAACGACTTGCAATATGTGGAGAAGTCGCCTAGCTTGGTCGAGGGCGCACGATTGGAAATCGTGTAACCCGTAACAGGGTTCGAGGGTTCGAATCCCTCCTTCTCCGCCATGAAAAAAGCACGCACAAGCGTGCTTTTTTTCAACGAAATAAATCCCTATCGGGATTTGTGAAATATCCTGCGGATGTGAAATACGCCTTCGGCGTGTGAAATGCGCGGCGGCGCGTGAGTGAATATATTTCATTTCACATTGCACAGTGAAACGGAGCAATATTTCACAATTTGCGTTAGCAAATTATTTCACATCGGCGATAGCCGATATTTCACTTATCACATACTATGCTCCAGCCCCATCCACCGCTTTGTCGAAAATATTTTTTCCGCCGTCCAATCACATATAAGATCAATAAGTTTGATACAATGAAAAAACATGTGTCAAACCTTTTTTGCTTTTTGCCAAAGTTCAAATCTGCATGTAGTTACAATTTATGTATGTAAAGAATCCAAAAGCATTATGAGCCTGTAGATCCACAAGTTCTTTTGGTTTATTTTAACCTATTTGGGCGTTAGGTGTGAAAACGGCAGAAAAATAAAAAATTTTTTTGTAACATTACGTGTAAACGATTGTGTTTTACCATAAAAATGTTATGATATGCTTAATGGGATGATTCGTATGAACGCAAACTATCCTGCTGCCATAAGACGACTACGAGCAAAACTTAATCTTTCTTAAGAAGATTTAGCAAAACTTTTTTGTGTTTCGTTTATGTCAGTAAACAGATGGGAAAATGGCCACT
>CALDHV010000113.1 GCA_937902305.1 uncultured Clostridia bacterium | reverse complement strand
TGCGAGAAGATCGAAACGATCGCGAAGCGTGTCTACCGTGCCGACGGCGCGGACTTTTCCGACGAGGTGCGCCGCCGGATCGACGATTACGCCGTCGCCGCCGGGTATGAGTCGTACGGCATCGGGGGCTTCGATGCGTTTTGGGATGCGCGCGAAAACCTCTACGGTATGTACGGGACACTGCTGTTCCTCGGCATCCTGCTCGGTCTGGTGTGCCTGTTTGCGACGGTGCTGATCATCTACTATAAGCAGATCTCGGAGGGGTATGAGGATAGGAGTCGCTACCAGATCATGCGTAAGATCGGTATGACCGACCGCGAGGTCAAAAAGACGATCCGTACGCAAATTATGCTGGTCTTTTTCCTGCCGCTGATCACGGCGGGTGTCCACGTCGCGTTTGCCTATCCGATCGTTACCAAGCTTATGCAGATCCTTTTGCTCGAAAATCAATGGCTGTTTGCCCAATGGTGCGTCATCGTGTATATCGTCTTTGCGGCTGTTTATTCCGTGATCTACGCGCTGACCGCCAAAACGTACTATAAAATCGTGTACTGATATGCCGTCCGCCAGGTTTTTCCGGGCGGCTTCGGTGTTTACGGAGGGGTGTGACTATGTACCGCATTATGATCGTCGAGGACGATACGGCGCTTGCCGGCGCGATGAAAAAGCAGTTGGCGTCCTATGGAAACGACATCGTCCTTGCTACCGAGTTTACGGATATTGTCGGAGAGTATCGGCGCCTGTCTCCACAGCTTGTCCTACTGGATATTATGTTGCCGTTTTACACCGGCTTTTATTGGTGCGGCGAGATACGGAAAATCTCCTCTGTGCCGATCGTGTTCATTTCCTCCGCTTCCGACAATATGAATATCGTGACCGCCATCAATATGGGCGGGGACGATTTCATTCAAAAGCCGGTCGATCCGATGGTGCTGTCGGCAAAGGTGCAGGCGATACTGCGTCGCACCTACGAGCTTGCGGAAAGCACCCCGGTGCTTTCCTGTCACGGAGCGGTGCTGTATCTGGATGATGCCACGCTCAGCTTCGGAGATCGGTGCCTGGAATTGACCAAGAACGAGTTTCGTATCCTGCGGGTGCTGTTTGAGAATAAGGGGAGGATCGTCAGCCGGGACACCCTGATGACCAAGCTGTGGCAGGATGATTGCTATGTGGAGGAAAACACGCTGACCGTCAATGTCGGGCGACTGCGCAAGAAGCTGGAGGATATTGGATTGGGTGATCTGATCGTGACCAAGCCGGGAAATGGGTATGTTGCCAAATGAAACGGAGTATGAGGGTCTTTTTGGACACACTGAAGAAAAGCCGCGCCGTCATCGCGGCGATTGGTCTGTGCTTTATCGGTGCGGGCGCGGTATTCTATCTCTATCATTTGCCGCTTGAGCCGTTTGCGTATGTGGCACTGTTGATCGTTTTTATCGGGCTTGCGGCGTTTTTGGTGGCGTTCGGCAAGGCGCTGGCGCAGGCAAGGACGCGGGAACGGCTCTTGCGCGCGGCTTTGACGCGGGAGGAGCTACCGCCCGCCGTCACGCTGGCGGAGGAGGACTATGCCGCAGTGATCACGATGCTCCGCAACGAGCTGACGGCACTCAAAAACGAGTATGCCACCGCGCGGCAGGATGAGATTGACTATTATACCGCCTGGGTGCATCAGATCAAGACCCCGATCGCGGTGATGCGTATGGAGCTGGGCGGTACACAAACGGAAAACGCCCGCGCATTGGAGAGTGAGCTGTTCCGCATCGAGCAGTATGTCGATATGGTGCTGACCTTCATCCGGCTCGGAAGCGACGGCAATGACCTCGTTATCCGGGAATATCCGCTCGATGAGCTGATCCGGGAGACGGTGCGCAAGTTTGCGTCTCAATTTGTGGGCAAGCGGTTGTATCTTCACTACGACGGCGCTGCCGGGGAGATCGTTACCGATAAAAAGTGGTTTTCCTGCATTTTGGAGCAGATCGTATCCAATGCGATCAAATATACTCACGCCGGCGGTATCACCATCACGGTGGAGGACGGCGTTCTGACCGTATCCGATACCGGCATCGGCATAGCGCCGGAGGATATTCCCCGGATATTCGAGAAAGGCTATACCGGCGAAAACGGGCGGCTTGACAAGCGCTCAAGCGGGCTGGGGCTGTATTTGTGCAAAAAGGCGGCAGACCTGCTCTGCATCCCGCTTGCGGTGGAAAGCACCGTGGAGCGGGGGAGTGCCTTTTCGATGGATCTCGGCGGGAAGCTGAAGCGGTGAATATTTGCGGAAATATCATTTGTTCACACTTTATTCTTTGACATTCCATACACATCGGTATATAATGGAAAAAACGGAGGTGTTGTCGGTATGGACAGAGAAAACTACAAGGTACAGCATACGTTGCTGTTATTTGAGCAATGGCTCTTTTTGGTGGTGGCGTTGTTTGCCACGGGTTATGAGATCGTCACCGGCTTCGGGCACGTGCTGGCAGACAGCAAGCTCAACGGCATTCCGTATATCCTCCATTTCCTTTGGGTGGTCTCCATCATTATCTATGCGGCGTTCGGGTATAAGAAAAAGCCCGTTTACTATAATGCCTGCATCACGCTGTATGAGTTTTCCATCCTGTTCAATATCGTGTACCCGATGCTGGTGGATACCGCCTCCGCGGAGCGCACGGTGTTTTCCATCATCAGTGTGATATTGCTGCTACTGGTGTTTGCGTATGCCAATACCTTTAAGAAACATAAGAAGATCGCGCTGGTATTGGGCGGAACGATCGCGCTGACCGAGCTGTTATACGGCGTATTCCAGCTCATTTCACTTTTGCAGGCGCACCCCAGCCGCCCGATCGTGGTGGTGGAGCATCAAGTATTTGTGCAGTTCTTTGCCGCCGTTGCCATGCTGACCGGGTATGTCGTCCGTACCCATTGGAGCTTGGGCGGTAAGCCCGGCGCGGACGAGTGATGTGAATACAAAACAGCGGCACAGCCCAAATCGGACTGTGCCGCTATTTTTATACATATTTGCTCGTTCCGTTGCATACAGTGAACTGAAACGGAAGGAGCGGATAGAAATGGATCAAATCACGGAAAAGCAGACCTTGTCGCTGACGGGTGTCTGTATCGACGCAAAAGAGGAACTGCCGTTCAGCGGCGAATATGTATTGCCGGAGTATGCGCCGGATGTGGCATCGGTGCTCAAATGCGTGGTCACGCCGCTGGTGACGGATCAGCATTTTGCGCAGGAACAGTTGATCGTCAGCGGGCAGGCGACGGTCGTGATACTCTATCTTGACGAGGAGCGCAAATGCATCCGGCGGGCGGAGTACACCGAGCCGTTTTCAACTGCTCTGCACGCGCGGCAGGAGAGCGCCTGCCCGGTCGAGATCGACATCTGCACCGCGTATATGACCTGCCGCGCGGTCAGCCCGCGTCGCTTCGAGGTGCGCGGCGGCTTTTCTATTCGTGCGTACGCACCGTGCGGCTATGATGCGTCGGTTGCTCTGCCGCAGGAGGGGAAGGGGTTGTATTGTCAAACCCGGCTGTATGCATCCGCCGCACCGTCCGGCTCGGCACAAAAGGGGGTCACGGTACGGGAAACGCTGGATTTTCCGACCGATTGCCCACCGGTTGAGTTATTGCTCTGCGGAGAGGCGTATGCCCGGATCGAAGAATGTAAGCTGATCGCGGGCAAGGTCATCGTCAAGGGGCAGGTATATCTGCACGAATTGTATACCGACGACAGCGGCAAGGGAAGCACCCATACACTGGATTTTCAGCTACCGTACAGCCAGATATTGGATATTGCCGATGCAAGCGAGGATGGCATCTGCGACGCGCACGTTGCGGTTTCCTCGGTCACGGTCAGACCCGCCCTCAACGGCGACGGCGTGACCCGCTGCGGCGTCTTCCGCCGCGTGAAGATGTTCGGCCGCTGCGGTTTCCTGAGCTATCATCCGTCTGCCTACGCGCGCGACGGACGCGGAGGCGGCTGTGAGATGGCGGACATTCTCGTCGAGGATTCGGAGATCGACGTGTGGGACTGCCCCGTCCGCTTCGGCGTCGAAAGGGAACTTGAGCTCAAGGATTTCGGTCATGTCGCGTTCCGCAACCTGCGCGTGCGCGGCGGCGAGCCGATCCTCCTGAACGGCAACGGCAAGACGAAGTTGCGCGACGTGCGCTTTGAGAACGTGACCGGCG
>CALDHV010000112.1 GCA_937902305.1 uncultured Clostridia bacterium | reverse complement strand
CCGCCCTTGCCGCGGTCCTGGAATCGGCGGGGACGCTCCGTCATCCCGTCAGAGCCGATACGGACATCCGCCCGGATTTCCTCGCGGAAAAGACCGCTGCGGATCTGAAAATCGTTTTCTCCCTGCGCGTATATCAGGCGCTCGACCTGATTCTTCGCTCCGGGGGAACCGCCGTGCGCGCGCTGATCCGGAACTGAACCGGCGCGGCACACCTCATACAGCAAATAAAAAAGAATATAGATCGGAGGACAACATTATGTCAGCTGACAACAAAATTCCGGAAATTATTGCGGCTTCCTTAGAAAACATCAAATCGATGGTGGACGCCAACACCGTCATCGGGAATCCCATCAATACTCCTTCCGGCACCGTGATTATCCCCATTTCCAAGGTTTCTGTGGGAATCGCCACCGGCGGCATTGATTTTAACGGCAAAAACGAGAAATCGGCGGCCACCGGCAAGCAGAACTTCGGCGGAGGCGGCGGCACCGGTTGCCTCGTATGCCGGTGGTATGAAACTGATGCCAAAAAAGCCAAATGCGACGGTTACGGCGGCAAAGGCGGGAAGGGTTTCCGAAACGGAAGCGACGGAGGCGGCCTTGACAGCGAATACGAAACCGACGGTCAAACGTCGGGCGCAGGCGGCGCGGGCGGTATCGCCGGCAAAGCCGGTGCCGGTACCGAACTGAATAACCCCTTTTATAATCTGGGCACCGCTGTCTCACGGTTCCAAAATAACTTAGTATACGACGGCAAGTCCAAGACAGCCGATTTGTCCGGCATCGGCTACACCGTTACCGGCAATACCGCAACAAATGCCGGCAGTTACACGGCAACGGCTACGCTTTGGCAAGGCTATCAATGGTCGGACGGCTCGTATGGCAATAAAACGATCCCGTGGTCGATCGCCAAGCAGCCGGTCACCGTCCCCGCGTCTGTCAACATTTGCCGTACCGGCTACGAACAGGATGCGTATACAGATCAGCCTCTGTATACCGTCAGCAACGCCTCGGAAACCGAGGTCGGTACCTATAAGGCAACCTTGACGCTGAGAGACAAGACCAATTATAAATGGGCGATCCAAGGCGAAGATAACGGCATCGCCACGGTTTCTTTTACCATCCATCCGTTTATTGACAAAAACAATGACGGTGCCTGCGATCAATGCGGCGGAGCAACTCCTTGTTTTCTCGATGCTGTCTATTACCTCGATAAAACGGTAACGGATGACAATATCGTTATCACCGAGAAAAAGGTCTGCAATGCCTCGCGCGCAATTAAGGAAAATGACACCGAGTGGGGTGCCGAAGGAACAACCTCCTGGTATGTTGTGGACAAAAATATCACGCTGAAAAATCGCCCTGTGGTCAAGGGGGATGTTCGCATCATCCTCGCAAACGGCAAAACCCTGACGGCAAGCAAAGGCATCACCGTAGAGGATAATAACTCGATCAGGTTTTATGCCCTGTCGGATGATCCGGACACGGCGGGCACGCTGAAAATTGCCACTGCCAATCAAACCGCCATCGGCGGCACTAACGGCGGAGCAGGTTGCCAAGGCTATTACCATAAGGAGACGCAAACCGGCGGCAAAGGCGGCGGCGGCTTCAGCGGCCACAATGCCGGCAAAGTGTATATTTACGGCGGCAATATTGACCTCGAAAGCACCGGTGCTGTCTGCATCGGCGGCGGTAACGGCGGAAGGGGCGGCGACGGCGCTAACGACACTGTTTTGGACGCCACGGGGACAACCAATCGCGGCAACGGCGGAAAGGGCGGTAACGGCGGCAATGTAAGCGGTGTGTATTTTTACGGCGGAACCGTCTCACTTGAAAATGAAAACGCCTGTGTCGCCGGCGGCGCCGGCGGCGCCGGCGGCAACGGCGGAAAGGGCAGGATCGACGACAGAAAATGTTACGGAGCTTTTTTTGCCGGTTTTGGCGGCAACGGCGGCAACGTCGATGAAATCGTATTTTACGGTGGGTTCCACACATTTGAAAGCAAAAACGGCGCTGCTTGCAGAGGCGGTAAGCGCGGCTTCAACGGCAGCGGCAACAAATTGAACGGACAAGACAGCACCGACGGAACAATAGCTGACGGTCACTTCAAAACAGTCGGTTTCCCGATCATACGGACCGGCGAAAACGCACAGGATGCGGTGGTCGTTTCCGCATACAACGGTAAAGGATACCTTTCCGTGCTGTATCACAAATGGGAGTGGCTTGATGTCAAGACGCACAGGTGCACCGAGTGTGGTATCACAGCGGAGCATCGCGATAACGGTAACGGTATTTGTCTCATCTGCCAAAAAGCATGCGTCGTCCGGATCCCCAAAGAACAGTTCTGCGATAAAGCGGGACACCTTGCCTACTATCGGTATGATGGGAAATATTATCAGGATGAGGATTGCACGCAGGAGATCACCGACCTTGAAAACTGGCTGAAAACAGACGGTTATCTCGCTCCCGGACATACCTATTCCGATGAGTGGTCGCATAACGAGGACTTCCATTGGCACGCGACGACCTGCGGTCACAACAATCCGCTTCTTCGCAAAGACAAAGCGG
>CALDHV010000111.1 GCA_937902305.1 uncultured Clostridia bacterium | reverse complement strand
GCCGCGTACCTCAAAGAGTTGGTCAAGACATTGTAAGCCTTGCGGTCGCCCCTTTGCAGGGCGACCGCATTTTTTATCTGATATATAACGTAAAAAAAGATCAAGCAAGATGAGCGCAGGAGTATTTTCAGAGGTGCCCATCAATGATGGCAAGGAGTGGTAACAACGGCAAGCGGTGTAATAAAGAACGCAGTCATTTTGCCGTCCGAGGCGCTATTGGTCATCGAGCGTCTGGAGCAAAACGGATGGGAAGCCTATGCCGTCGGCGGGTGTGTGCGCGACAGTCTCCGCGGGGTATCCCCCGCCGACTGGGATATAACGACCTCCGCCACGCCACAGCAGATCGCCGACGCGCTGGACGGCGCGGCGACGATCATACCGACAGGTGTAAAGCACGGCACCGTTACAGCGGTCATCGGCTCATTTGTGACCGAGATCACCACTTTCCGGCGGGACGGCGCTTATACCGATCACAGACACCCGGACACGGTGCGCTACACCCGCTCTTTGCGGGAAGACCTTGCGCGGCGGGATTTTACGGTCAATGCAATGGCGTATCATCCGCAAAAAGGTCTATTCGACCCCTTTGATGGGCAAAGCGACCTGCGCAACGGGATCCTTCGTTGTGTCGGAGAGGCGACGATACGCTTGCAGGAGGACGCTTTGCGCATCCTGCGCGGGGTGCGGTTTGCCTCTACCCTTGGATTGACGGTCGAGCCCGCCACCGCCGAAGCAATACATCGTACCGCGCCACTGTTGCGGCAAATCGCCGCCGAGCGGGTAACAACCGAACTGGTAAAGTGGATCATCGGCGCCGGTGTCGAACAAACCTGCGTCGATTTCGCCGATGTGCTTGCCGTTGTGCTGGGCGAAAGTGCCGATTTTTCAGTAAAGATTAACACCTTGCCGTCATCTGCCCCGGCGCGTCTTGCCGCCTTGTATGCCAAAGCAGAGACAGCGGACGTTGCCGCACTGACAGAGCGTCTTCGGCTCGATAAAGCGACCGCCGACACCGTCATCCTGCTGCATCGATATTTGCCGCACCTTTGGTCAAAATCACGCGGCGACCTCAAACGATTTTTGGGGCAGCAGGGTGAGGAAATCACTCGTCTTTTGCTATCTATGCAGGCGGCAATGTACGGTGTGCCCGATCTCAACACCACCGTGAGTGAATGGCTCAAAGCCGGCGTTTGCTATTCTTTGCGTGACTTGGCAATCAACGGTGAAACCCTGATCGAGCACGGCTTTGTGCCCGATCCGACCCTCGGAAAAGCGCTCGAATACCTCCTCACCGAGGTCACGGAGGGACGGTGCGACAATACCGCCGACGCCTTGCTCGCATTAGCCGAACAAATGAAAAGCGGGGCTGTTCCATTAATGTGAAACAGCCCCGATATATATGATTTAGATCAATATCCGCACGCTTCCCCGACCAGGATCACCGTGATACGCCCGGCAAGGCGTTGCCAGCCGCTCGCCACATATTGTGCGCAAATGCGGTCGGGCGACCCGCAACCGTCGGTCATATCGCCGTCAAGGTGCAGGCAGTGACCCGTTTCGGAACAATATGTCTTGCAGTGCAGACGGCGCGCATTCAGCGGTGCGGCAACGGTTTTGACCCGCCGGATCGCGGCGGGAACATCCGCAACAATTTTATTGATACCGGCGACCACGATCACTTTCTTGGGGCCGTAAATCAATGCGGAAACGCGGTTTCCGTTGCCGTCAACATTATAAAGGGTTCCTCCTTGCGTGATGGCATTGGCGGAGAGCAGAAACACATCCGCCGCCAGCGCGCGTCGAAACGCGTCGGCTCTCTCGGCGGCATTCAGCGACGGATCGTAGCGATCAATAAACCGATATTCCGGGCGACGGATCAGCGCCGTTACCCCGGTTTCATCCAGCGTCACCGAGCCGCCGACCCCGATCGTATCTCCCGGGGAAAGAAGCTTTTCCACTGCCCCGGCGACCTCCGCTTTGGTCGCCACATACAGCGCGTTCATATTGTTTTTTCGCAAATTATCCAAGGTCTCCGCTATGATCGTATCCATTGCCATCTTCCTTTCCGAGGTGTTATCGTATGTCAATTAAAAATTGTCGTTTATGCCCGCGTGGCTGCAGCGTTTCCCGCACCGATACACGCGGCGACGGCTATTGCGGGATGCCCGACCGCCCTATGGTGGCGCGCGCGGCGCTCCATTTCGGCGAAGAACCGTGTATCACCGGGAAAAACGGATCTGGTACAGTGTTTTTCTCCGGTTGCTCGTTGGGATGCCTGTTTTGTCAAAACCGTGTCATCAGCCGGGATAAATACGGCAAGATCATCACCGTGGAGGAGCTTGCCGCGCTGTTTCGCCGTCTGGAGGAGCAGGGCGCACACAACATCAATCTCGTCAGCCCGACGCATTTTGCCCATCAAATCCGTAAAGCCTTATTGCTGTATAAACCAAAGATACCGATTATTTATAATTCCGGCGGGTACGAAAAGACGGAAACTCTGCGCTCATTAGAGGGACTGATCGACGTATATCTGCCGGATTGCAAATATGTTCACGGCGAGCTTGCCGCCGCCCTATCCGACGCGGGCGACTATTTTAACTATGCCGCTCCGGCGCTGGAAGAAATGATCCGACAGACCGGGGCGGTGGAAATCGATGAAAACGGGATGATGCGTCGCGGCACAATGGTGCGGCATCTGGTATTGCCGGGTCACATCAAAGAAAGTATGGCGGTACTGGATCATTTATCCCGCTACAAAGACAAAATATGGGTCAGTCTGATGTTTCAGTACACGCCGATGGGCGAGCTTGCCGCTCACCCGGAGCTGTGCCGTCCCCTCCCCCGCCGCGAATGTGACAAGGTGTGGGACTATATGCTGTCCGTAGGCATCATCAACGGTTATGTACAAGACCGCGCCGCGAGCGGACACGCGATGATCCCGGATTTTGACCTGACCGGGGTATAATCATTTCAGCAGAACGTAACCCATCCGCTTCTTGGCTTTGTCCAGCGTCCGCGCGGCAAGCCGGGAAGCATTTTCCGCTCCCTCCGCCATCAACTGCATCAACTGCGCCTTATCGCCGAGCAGGAGATTTAACCGCTCCTGGATCGGGGTGAGCTCTGCAGCGACAGCTTCACCGACGGCGGTCTTGAAATCGCCGTAACCCTTGCCGTCAAACTCGGCTTCGATCTCATCGGTCGTTTTATCGGTGACGGCGCCGTAGATCTCCATCAAGTTATTGATACCGTCCTTGCCCTCGGCGTACCGCACCTTGGCTTCACTGTCGGTGACAGCGCGGCGAAACTTGCGCAGAATAGTATCCTTATCATCCTTGAGCGAAATAAACGCATTGACATTTTCATCCGATTTTGACATCTTCTTAGTCGGGTCCTGCAGAGACAGCACCCGCGCGCCGGTTTTCATAATATACGGCTCGGGTACGGTAAAGGTCTGCCCGTAGGTGGTATTGAAACGTTCCGCCAAATCACGGGATAGCTCGCAATGCTGTTTTTGGTCTGCTCCGACCGGTACATAATCCGGTTGATACAGCAGAATATCCGCCGCCATCAGCACAGGATAGGTGAACAGACCCGCCGTGACATTCTGCCCCTGCTTTTTCGACTTATCCTTATATTGCGTCATCCGGGACAACTCGCCAAAATAGGTATTGCAGGACAACAGCCACGAAAGCTGGGCGTGCTCCGGCACCTGTGACTGTACAAAAAGCAGGCTTTTCTGCGGGTCCAGTCCTATTGCCATCAACAAGGCAAAGGTCTCGGTGATCTGCTGGCGCAGCTTGGTCGGATCCTGCCGTACGGTGATGGCGTGCAGATCCGCCACGGCATAGAAGCAATCGAAATCATCCTGCATCTGCACCCAGTTGCGCAGAGCGCCGAGATAATTGCCGAGTGTCGGCGTCCCGGTGGGCTGAATACAGCTTAACGCCCGTTTCTTTCTTTCAATAACAGCATTTTCTTCCATTTCCGATACGATCCTTTCCGATTTTTGCAAAAACCTTGCTATTATATTACCACACATCCATTGACATTTTCAACAGATAATTGTAAAATAAGGAGAATTGTTTTTTAGCCTAACAGAGGAATAATCCGAACCCGCCCGAAAAGGCGTCTTTTCGGAACCTTTCCGCTTTTC
>CALDHV010000110.1 GCA_937902305.1 uncultured Clostridia bacterium | reverse complement strand
AGTTGCTTCCCGTCGAGAAGGGTTGGGGTAGCTACCGTTCGCCGGTCTCTGACGACCCGGTGGAGCGTCTGCGCGAATCGCTGCGCCGTCACCTCGGCTTCGTCGTCAACAACCTCGGCGTGTACCTGCAGGACCACGGACGCGATGACGAGGCGTTCGCCGCCTACGACCTCGTGCTCGGCTCCATCGACCCAGACAACATCTGCGCGATCTTCAACGAGGTCGAGATGGCGAACGCGAAATATCCGAAGGCCGTCGAGAAGAAGCGCACCCTCGAGGCCGAGGTTAAGAAAATCGCCGACGACAAGCTTCGCCGCTACTACATCTGGCGGCTAGGCAGCGTCTACGGGTACATTCGCAATCCCGACGTGTTCGTGCGTCTGGGCCTTACTTGGGCGCGATCGGGGCGTCCGGGCGACGCGCTCTCGCAGCTGCGCCGGGCGATTGACTTCGTGCCGGACGCGAAGCGCGGCGCACTTATCAACCTGATGGCCTCGATCTACGCCACCGAGACCGACCGCACGAAGTCGCGCCAGCTCTATGCGGAGCAGCTGGCGAAGAATTCGGGCGACCACGACGCATTGATGGGCATGATGCGCCTGGAGCTGATGGACGGCAACAGCCAGAAGGCGCTCGAATATCTGGAGGCGGCCTCGAAGACCACGAAGGACGCCGCCGCCGCGAAAGTGGAGCTGGCGATGGTGGCGATGATGAAGAACGACCTCGTCCAGGCTCGGGACCTCTTGAAGAAGGCGGTCACCGACAACCCCGACGACGTTCGCGCCTGGTCGATGCTCGCCTCGGTCTACCTGCAGCAGCATGATGCCTCGAAGGACGCGAAGGAACGCGCCGCGCTGATCAACGAGATCAAGCCGCTTGTCAAGGATGCGGCGTGCGATGTGGTCGTCGGCGTACCGTTTGTGGATATTCCCGCCGCGCTGGAGGCGGTCAAGGGCACCAAGATCGGTGTGGCGGCGCAGAACTGCTATTGGGAAAAGAGCGGCGCTTTCACCGGCGAGGTCGCGGCGGATATGCTCCGCGCGATGGGTGTCGGCTACGTCATCCTCGGGCACAGCGAGCGGCGCACCTATTTCGGTGATACCGACGCGACCGTTGCCAAGCGGGTGCGCGGGGCGCTGGATGCCGGGCTGACGGTCATCCTGTGTGTCGGCGAATATCTCGAGCAACGCGAGCTGGGTATCACCGGCGAGGTCGTTGCGATGCAGACCAAGATCGCGCTGAGCGGTGTCTCCGAGGAGGAGCTGGGGCGTGTTATCATCGCCTACGAGCCGGTCTGGGCGATCGGCACCGGCAAGACGGCGACCGCCGAGCAGGCGGACGAGGTCTGTGGACTGATCCGCGGCGTACTTGCCGACCTTTATAATGACGCGGCGGCGAAAGCCGTCACCATCCAGTACGGCGGCTCGATGAAAGCCTCCAACGCGGCAGAACTGCTGGCGATGAAGGATGTGGACGGCGGTTTGATCGGCGGTGCTTCGCTCAAGGCGGAGGACTTCGCGGCGATCGTCGCGGCGGCGAAATAAGCAAACTCACCCGCAAGGGGGCGGCAGAGATGCCCGCCCCCTTTTTGAGCCTGAAAGGAATGAGGATAGAATGAAGAAACCCGTAGTTTTGTGCATTATGGACGGTTTCGGTATCCGCGAAAGCGCCGACGGCAACGCCATCAAGGCGGCGCGGACACCCAATCTCACCCGGTTATTCCGGGAAAATCCGTTTACCACCATCGGTGCGTCCGGGCTGGATGTCGGTCTGCCGGACGGGCAGATGGGCAACAGCGAGGTCGGTCATACCAACATCGGTGCCGGTCGCGTTGTGTATCAAATGCTGGTCAAGATCAGCAAATCCATCGAGGACGGGGCGTTTTTCCGCATCCCCGCGCTGATGGATGCGATGGAAAATTGCCGTAAAAACGGCACCGCGCTCCACCTCATCGGACTGCTGTCCGACGGCGGCGTACACAGCCACATCGAGCATCTGTACGGTCTGCTGACGATGGCGAAACAGTACGGACTGCAAAAGGTATATATCCATTGCCTGATGGACGGACGCGATGTGTCCACCACCTCCGGCGTGGGCTTTTTGCAGGATCTGCAAGCGAAAATGGCAGAGCTGGGTGTCGGCAAGATCGCTTCGGTAATGGGACGCTACTACGCGATGGATCGCGATTTCGCGTGGGATCGCGTTGAAAAGGCGTATGCGGCGATGGTGTACGGCGAGGGACTGCACGCCGATGACCCGGTCAAATCGACCGAGGCATCCTATGCAAACGATGTGACCGACGAGTTCATCGTTCCGACCGTCATCGGCGAGGAGGGACGCATCGGTGCCAAAGACAGCGTGGTGTTCTTCAATTTCCGTCCCGACCGGGCGCGCCAGATCACCCGCGCCTTTGTGGATGAGGCGTTCGACGGCTTTGAGCGGAAAAACGGCTTTTTCCCGCTCACCTATGTCTGTATGACGCAATATGACGAAACGATGCCGAATGTCAGCGTCGCGTTCCCGCCGGAGGAGCTGAAAATGACCTTCGGCGAGTATATGGCGAGCAAGAATATGACCCAGCTCCGCATCGCGGAGACGCAGAAATACGCCCATGTCACCTTTTTCTTCAATGGTGGCGAGGAAAAGACCTTTGCGGGAGAGGATCGCATCCTGATCCAGTCCCCCGACGTGCCGACCTTTGATCTCAAGCCCGAAATGAGCGCCTATGAGGTGTGCGACGCGGTATGCGAGCAGATCACCTCCGGCAAATACGACGCGGTCATCCTCAATTTCGCCAACTGCGATATGGTGGGTCACACCGGCGTATTTGACGCGGCGGTCAAGGCGGTCGAAGCGGTGGATACCTGCATCGGTCGTGTGGTGGATGCGACTCGGCAAATGGGCGGTACGGTGTTCATCACCGCTGACCACGGCAATGCCGATCAGATGATCGGGGAGGACGGACAGCCGTTCACACCACATACCACCAACCGCGTGCCCTTCTGCGTCGTCGGCTATCCCTGCAAGCTGAAGGACGGCGGACGGCTGGCGGATCTCGTGCCGTCGATGCTGACCGTGCTTGGTCTGCCCCAGCCGCCGGAAATGACCGGCGAATCGCTGATCATCGGCTGATACCCATTCAGTTACGATCCCCCGGGGCGCAAAAGTGCCCCGGGATTTTTCACCTTTTTTCACCATCGCTGGAAATATCTTGCGTTTTTCGGCATATTGTGTTATGATGAAAATTACGGATATATATTCCTTTGTTTAAGGGAGGTAAATACCGTATATGCGAACGGATTTGAGATCGTATCTTCCGGATTTTCGTGAACCGTGGAAAGCGGCGCTGATGCTGCTGACCCTGATCCCTCTTTTCCCGGAATATGTCAGCTTTATATTTGTTCTCGTCGCCGGTGGCTTTGCCATCCGCGAATTACGGCAACACAAGCAAAAGCTTGAGCTGGGCTTTATCGGCAAAATGATACTGGCCTACTGCGGCTATATGGCGATCACACTGATCTACTCCCGCAACCGCATCAGCACGTTGGAGACTCTGGTGATGTGGCTGCTACTGTTTGCCGTCTATCTGATCGTCTTCAACATACTCACCGATCCCGACCGACTGGATTTTCTGCTGTTCTATATTACCGCTGTGGCGGGAACAGTTGGTCTGATTGCCTGCATCCAGTACCGTTTCGGACTGCTGACCAACACCAACCCCATAAAGTTCTGGTTTTTCATAGACAAATATGTCTATAAGTGGTTGCCACTCAACATCACCGAAACAAAGTACATCCTGCGCTCCTGCTCCACCTTCTCCAACCCGAATGTGCTGGCGGAGTACCTGATGATGTCTGCGCCGTTCGTCGTCTGCTTCAACTATTGCGAACAGCGCAAGGAATTGCACGCCTTCAGCCGTATCTGCCTGTTGCTCACCTTTGGCGGCGTGATGTTCTCGTTCTCACGCGGCGGCTATATTGCGGCGCTGATCCTGCTGGCGGCATTGATCGTGCTCAATTTCCGGCACAAGTTCAGCGCGATCGCGCTGTATACCTTTGCCGCACTGATGCTGATACCCGACGAGGTGTTTGAGCGTCTTTTTTCCATCAATAAAGGTGCCAAAGCCGGAAAAACAATCGTCGAATCGGTTATCGGTCAAACGACGATCGACTATACCACCACCTCCGAGATCATCAACAATAACCCCTCCGACAGCGCCATCAGCACCCGTTGGCGGATATGGCTGGAATCGTTGCGCGCTTTCCTGGGGCGCCCGATCTTCGGCTACGGTGCGGGTGTGCAAACCAGTGGTGACATCCTGCGGGAGCAGAACTTACAGGTCGTCCACACGCACAATATCATCACCCAACTGCTGATTGAGGGCGGCATCATCGCCCTGCTGATCTTCGTGATCATCGGGATCGTCACCGTCAAGCGCGGCATCGCATTAGCGAAAAGCGGCTATTCCACCGCGATGTGGAGCGGCATTGCCGTTCTCGGCTTTGCAACCAGCTTCACCGTGCAGGGTATGGTGGACTACCCGCTGATGACCCCGAAGCTGATCTGCACTTTCCTGCTGATCCTCGGCATCGCGGATCGCCTCGTGCGCTTCCACGATCACCCGGACGAGCCCGTCCTGGTGCGGAAAATGCGACGTAAGCTACCATTTTTGAAAGAACGTACCACCGAATAAACGGTTATCCAATATGTGCATAGTAAAGGCGCATTACTTTACACCGTGTGTAAGGTAATGCGCCTTTTCACTTTTATTTTATTTTGTCCGCAAGCCCGCCCACAGCAGAACGATCACCTGCGCCGGAGCGCCGACCGCAAATATGAGCCACAGATTGTACGGCAACAGCGCAAGGTACAGCATCGCGAGCGTACTCCAGATCAATAGAGATACCAACAAGAAATTGAAGCGTCGCTTACCCCAGATACTGTTGAAAACCAGCAGAACGATCATACTGACCGGCACAGCGCATACAAAGGTCAGCCAATGCCGCCCGGTATCTGACAAGTAGTTGAGGTTGACAAACACCAGCGTAGCGATCAGCCACACCAACACCGCCGACATCGCGGCGATCAGTAGGCGATTGCGTCTTTGACGTCGGGTGAGTACCCGTTGCTGAAGCTTTGCGTGGCTGTGATCCTGCTCCAGCAGATAATCGACCGTCACGCCGAAGGTGTCAGCGACCTCCTTGAGGGTGAAAACGTCCGGAATGGATTCGCCGCGCTCCCACTTGGAGACCGCTTTGTCGGAGTAGTTCAGCTTTTCCGCCAGCTCCAGCTGGGTCATTCTCGCCTCGCGGCGTAAAGCGACAATATTATCCGCCACGATTTTATTTCCCTGCTCCATTCGTTTCACCCACCTTTTACAATGGCATCATAACACAAACGCAAGGGAAAATCCAGTACGTTTCCGTATTTTTACAATTTTTTCACGATTCCACCGGCAGTAGAGCGACATTTTTCGCACTCTACCGCCCAAAAATCAGCGTGAGAGCGCTACCGCGGCACAGTAGCGTGACAAGGCGGACTTTGGCGGGGTATACTATTTTCGGACGGCAACCGAACGACATATTGGCCGCCTGGCGGAGGTACACACTATGGCACAGTTGACATTATGCGGCGATTCCATACTGAAAGGCGTCACCTATGAGCAGGAACGATACCGTTTGTATCACTGCAAAGCGTTCGATGCAATCACCGACGCGGGCATTGCCATCGAAAACCACTCCCGTATGGGCGCAACGGTGGACAAGGCGGTTTCTTTTCTTGAAAAGTGCAACCCCTTTACAGAGGACACGACCGTACTATTAGAATACGGCGGCAACGATTGCGACTTCGATTGGGCAAAAATTGCCGAAAACCCCGGCGGAGCGTTTCAGCCGCATACGGCGCAGGAGGATTTTATGGCAAAATACCGCCGCGCGGTGGCGCTCGCGCGGGAAAAGGGCGCGCAGGTCGCTATGCTGTCGCTCATTCCAATCGACGCGGAGAAATATTTCCGGTGGATCACCCGTAGCGGCGGCGGCGAGCACATCCTGTGCTGGCTGGGGGATGTCAGTATGCTGGCACGCTGGCAGGAGCATTACAGCCATCTGGTGGAGGAGCTGGCGCGATCCTTGCAGTGTCCGCTGATCGATGTGCGCCGGGATTTTCTGCTGTCGCACCGCTTTTCCTCGCTGATCGGCGAGGACGGCATCCACCCCACGGCAGCGGGACACGAGCTGCTCGGGGAACGGATCGCCGAATACATCTGCGGCTGACTACGGGAGGCGAAATGATGTTTACGGTCAGTTGTTGTTCCACGGTGGATCTGACGCCGGAGCGGTTACGGGAGCGCGATATTCGATACCTGCCGTTTCCGTATATGCTGAATGGGCGTGAATACACCGACGATATGTGGCAAAGCCGGTCGGCGGCATCCTTTTACGCGGATATGGCGGCGGGAGCGACCTCGCAAACCGCGCTGATCTCGCCGGAGGGCTACCGCGCGTATTTCGAGCCGATGCTCGCCGCCGGGGAGGATGTTTTGCACATCGCGCTGTCCGGCGGGATGTCCGGCACGTGCCGGACGGCAGAGCTGGCGGCGGAGGAGCTACGGGAGCGATACCCCGACCGGCGGCTGTATGTGGTAGACTCGCTCGGCGCATCCTCCGGCACGGGGATGCTGACCGAGGCGGTTGCCGACCTGCGTGACGCGGGACGGACGATCGACGAAGCTTTGGCTTGGGTGGAAGAAAACAAGCGGAAATTGCATTATTGGTTTTTATCCACCGATCTGACCTACTATGTCCGGGGCGGCAGGCTGACCCGCGCCGCCGGATGGATCGGCACGGTGCTGAATATCTGCCCGGTGATGTGGGTGGACGGCACGGGACGGATCGTCCCGCGGCAAAAGGCACGCGGCAAGGAGCACGCCCGGATGGAGCTGGTCAGAAAAATGGAGCAATACGCCCGAGGCGGGACGGCATACGCACAGCGATGTTATGTTTGCCATTCCGCGGCGCGCGTCGAAGCGGAGATGCTGGCACAGCAGATACGGGCGCGGTTTCCGCAGATTGCCGGAGAGATCGAATTGTACGACATTGGGCCGACGATCGGCTGTCACAGCGGTGCCGGCACGCTGGCGGTGTTCTTCTGGAGCGACACCGCGCGAACGTAGGCATCATCGCATCAAAAACGACTTGGGAGGTCGCGGAGGCCCTCCCCTACGGGTGCAAACCGTCAATTTCTGCACACCGGAGACAAACACACACAGGCCCTCCCTCGCAAAGTTTGCGAGGGAGGGTCTTTATCGTGCTATTCAGGCGTTCGGGAGTATCATCCCGCGCTTTTGCAATTCACGGTAGCACTGGCAACGGTATTCGATGGTATAGTCCGTATCAAAAAGACAGTCGATCAACTCGCTGTTTTTTTGATCGGCAATTGAATCTTTTTGCCAACTTGTCAATGTATATTCATTTATTCCGGTCGGATCGAAATCCGTACGGAACGGCTCACGGATGTCATATATCGCGGCACAGTTTTTGCACAAATGCAAAACATTTTCGCCATCTCCGCGCCCAACAGTCACGTCCGTAACGATTGATGCTTTTTCCCCGCACCTGTCGCAAGAATTGAAAGCAGGTCTGGATTTTAGAATGTTGATTTCCGTAACCCAATGATTTTTCCCACATTGCGGGCACACATCCTCCTCACCGACATACCCGCAAGATGTGCATACGCGACGCTTTTGGGCCTTTTGATCAATCGCCGGGGTGGAATTCAAATCGCCGCTTTGCGTTTTGAATTTGTATGCAACTGCAAGATGCAATCCACACCAAAATATACTGCCCAACAAAAACACAACCCATCCGGATGATGGTGTCAAATCTTCAAATCCGGTAACAGTCCCTATAACGAAAGCACCCAATGTTACAACCGATAAGAGAACGGTATTTCCAACACTAAATATTTTTTTGATCGTTCGTTCAAAATCTGTTTCTTTGTTCGCCAATCCTCCTATAAAAATAATGAGGTCTTCAAAAAAGGCTCCAATTGCTCCAAAAAATGCAAACTCAATCATAATCGCAGAAGACGGATAACCGTTTTCTCCGATAAAATGCAATGTGTCCCAAAAATCCAAATCCTTCGTGATAAAATAATTTGTCGTCGCAAACGGAAGACACAACAAGGACAAGAGGCAAATAAGGCTGGGTAAAACATAGAACAAAAGTCCAAGATTACTTTCCTTTTGTGTCTCCCCTTTGATCGGGCAGCCGCAATAGACGCACTGCTTGCTTTGGTCGGAGATTTCCTTGCCGCACTCGGGGCATTTTATCATCGCCATTGTTTTTTCATCCTTTCACTTTTCTTTTCCATATTATAGCCCGAATATGGGCAATTGTCAACAAAAAAATAATATCTACAATAATAATTATGATTTGGCAATCAAGAAAGGATGGGCGGGATGATCGTATACGACCGGCTATGGGAAACGATGAAGCAAAAGGGCGTATCGCAATACGCCCTCATCCGC
Source organism: uncultured Clostridia bacterium (assembly GCA_937902305.1). Taxonomy (GTDB): domain Bacteria; phylum Bacillota; class Clostridia; order Oscillospirales; family Acutalibacteraceae; genus UBA5905. The sequence continues at coordinate 1,629 of CALDHV010000110.1, read as the reverse complement.
AAGCACCACATCAGCACGGGACAGCTCGACCGCCTGCGCAAAAACGAGAATGTCAGCACCCACACGCTCGACACCCTCTGCCGCGTGCTTGACTGCTCCCTATCCGATATAGCCGTCTATATCCGTGAATAGCATCGACGAAAAGAACCTCTGTTTTGCATTGATTTTGGCACTTGACAAGGGTAAAAAAGGATGATACACTATCGTAAAGCGTTGATGGGGACGGTTTTTCGTCGCGTCCGTCAGAGAGCGTTCGGTCGGTGCGAGAACGCGGGACAGGCGATATGACCCACCACCCCGGAGCGCGCGCCGACATAAGGCGTGCCGTCCGACCGCCGTTACCCGGTCACAACGAGCGCCGCTCTATGCGGCGAAAATTGGGTGGAACCACGAGGCAATTTGCCCCGTCCCTTTGTCGGGACGGGGCTTTTCTGTTCACTATTTTTGAAAAAGGAGCGAGTTTTATGCTGAAAATCACCTTGAAAGGCGGCGACCTGCGCGAGGTCGCGGAGGGCACGACCATCGACGCGCTGTGCCGCGACATTTCGATGGGGCTGTACCGCAATGCGTGTGCCGCGCGTCTGGATGGCACCGTCGTCGATCTGCGTACCCCGCTGACCGCGGATGCCGCCGTTGAGATCCTCACCTTCGATGACCACGACGGTCAAAAGGCGTACTGGCACACCACCTCCCACGTTATGGCGCAGGCGATCAAGCGCCTGTTCCCGGCGGCAAAGCTGACCATCGGGCCGTCCATCGACGAGGGCTTTTACTACGACATCGACATCGACCAATCGGTCACGCCCGATACGCTGACGGCGATCGAGGCGGAAATGAAAAAGGTCGTCAAGGAGGAGCACGCGATCACCCGCTTCACCCTCCCCCGCGATGCCGCGCTCGAAAAGATGGCGGACGAGCCGTACAAGGTGGAGCTGATCAACGATCTGCCCGCCGACGCGGAGATCTCATTCTATACGCAGGGCGAGTTCACCGATCTGTGCGCCGGGCCTCACCTGCCGGATGTCGGCAGAGTGAAAGCCTTTAAGCTCTTGTCCGCGACCGGTGCCTACTGGCGCGGCGACTCCAAAAACAAGATGCTCACCCGCATCTACGGCATATCGTTCCCGAAAGCGTCCATGCTGGAGGAATACCTGCAACAGCGTGAGGAAGCGCAAAAGCGCGACCACAACAAGCTCGGTCGCGAAATGGAGTTTTTCTCCACCGTGGACTGCATCGGACAGGGTCTGCCGATCCTGCTGCCGAAGGGCGCGCGGGTCATCCAACAGCTCCAGCGCTGGGTCGAGGACGTCGAGCAGGAGCACGGCTATCTGCTGACCAAAACCCCGCTGATGGCGAAGCGGGAGCTGTACAAGATCTCCGGTCACTGGGATCACTATCTGGACGGTATGTTCGTCCTCGGCGACCCTTATGATGAAACCAAGGAATGCTTTGCTCTGCGCCCGATGACCTGCCCGTTCCAGTATCAGGTCTATCTGAACCGCCAGCGCTCCTACCGCGACCTGCCCATGCGTCTGGGCGAGACCTCCACGCTGTTCCGCAACGAGGACTCCGGCGAGATGCACGGCCTGATCCGCGTCCGCCAGTTCACCATCTCCGAGGGACACCTTG